>NZ_JBHXMY010000384.1:0-5784 GCF_042720195.1 Nocardia sp. NPDC058497
GAACAACACCTTGTGGGTGGCGACGAACGGGATCGCCGAGCCGATGTTCGACGCGGCCGAGGAGATCGACACCGCCACCGTGAGCACGTAGTCGACCAGCAGCGCGCTGCCGACCGTCAGACCGGCGGTCGGCCCCAGGTTCTTGGTCGCGACCTCGTAGTCACCGCCGCCGGACGGGTAGGCGTGCACGTTCTGCCGGTAGCTGGCGACCACCACGGCCATCACGAACGCGACGGCCAGCCCGACCCACGGCGCGTACATATAGGCCGAGATGCCCGCCGCCGACAGCACCAGGAAGATTTCCTCCGGCGCGTAGGCCACCGACGACATCGCGTCGGAGGCGAACACCGGAAGAGCGATACGCTTGGGCAACAACGTGTGGCCGAGCGAATCGCTACGGAACGGCCTGCCCAGCAGCACACGCTTGGCTGCCGTCGTCAACTTGGACACCGGGCTGAGCATAGAGGAGTTCACCGGCGCCATCGCGCGCACGTTCGCCCCGCCGGGCGGCGGTGTCGTGATTGTTTGCGTCGCCTCGCCCAGGGGAAAATGGGCGATGGGAGCATCCGGCGGGTACGGTCCATGCCGGACGCCACGGGTTCGGCAAGGAACGAGGGTGCACGGTGTACGTAGTGATCATGGGGTGCGGACGGGTCGGCTCGTCGCTGGCGCGCGCCCTGGTCCGGGTGGGACACGAGGTCACGGTGATCGACCGCGATCCCAGCGCGTTCCGCCGCCTGGGTGAAGGGTTCACCGGGCAGGAAGTAGTGGGTGTCGGTTTCGACCGGGATGTGCTGACCCGCGCGGGAATCGAGCGCGCCGACGCCTTCGCGGCGGTGTCCTCCGGTGACAACTCCAACATCATCTCGGCCAGGGTGGCCAGGGAGATGTTCGGCGTCGAACGCGTCGTCGCCCGGATCTACGACGCCAAGCGCGCCGAGGTCTACGAGCGGCTCGGCATCCCCACCATCGCGACCGTGCCGTGGACCACCGACCGGTTCCTGCGCACGCTGATCGGCGACAACTCGACCACGACCTGGCGTGATCCGACGGGCGCGGTGGCTGTCACGCAGCTCACGCTGCACGAGGACTGGTCCGGGCGCACCGTGCGCGATCTGGAACGCGAACTCGGGGTGCGGGTGGCGTTCATCCTGCGCTTCGGCCAGGGTCTGCTGCCCGAATCCAAGACCATCGTCCAGGCCGACGACGTGGTCTACGTCGCGGCGACGTCCGGCAGTGTCGGTGAGGCGGTCGCCCTGGCCGCCAAGGCTCCCCTGAGCGAGGACTGAACAACATGAAGGTGGCCATCGCCGGAGCGGGCGCCGTCGGGCGCTCGATCGCCAGGGAACTGCTGCGCGGCGGGCATCGGGTGATGCTGATCGAACGTCAACTCGACCACATCGACCCCGCCGCCATCCCCGACGCGGTGTGGGTGCACGCCGACGCCTGTGAGCTGTCGCTGCTCGAGAACGCTCAGCTCGAGACCTACGAGGTGGTGATCGCGGCCACCGGTGACGACAAGACGAACCTGGTGCACAGCCTGCTCGCCAAGACCGAGTTCGGGGTGCGCCGGGTGGTCGCGCGCGTCAACGATCCGCGCAACGAGTGGCTCTTCGACGAGTCGTGGGGTGTCGACGTGGCGGTGTCGACGCCGCGGCTGCTCGCCTCGCTCGTCGAGGAAGCCGTCTCGGTGGGTGACCTCGTCCGGCTGATGACGCTGCGGCAGGGACAGGCCAACCTGGTCGAGATCACCCTGCCCACCGACACCCAGCTGGCGGGCAAGCCGGTCCGGACGCTGGTCATGCCACGCGATACCGCCCTGGTGACGATCCTGCGCGGCGGCCGGGTGATCGTGCCGCAGCCCGACGACCCGTTCGAAGGCGAGGACGAACTGCTGTTCGTCACGTCGGTGGAGGCCGAAGAGGACCTGCGCCTGACGCTGGCCACCCACGGCATCAAACCGTAACGACGCTCAGGCGACCTGCAGCTCCGCGCGCAGCTTGTTCAGCGCGCGATGCTGCATCACCCGCACCACACCGGGACTGGTGCCGATGGCCTCGGCGGTCTGCGCCGCGCTCCAGCCGAGCACGATCCGCATGACCAGCACCTCGCGGTGGTTCGGCGCCAGCACCCGCATCAGGTCGCGGGTGGCCGCGCCGCGTTCGTGGGCCAGCGCCCACTCCTCCGGGCCCGCCGCACCGCTGGCGGCGTCGGGCAGCTCGGCCATCGGGTAGGCGGTGTGCTTGGCGCGGCGGAACGCGTCCGACACCTTGTTGGCGGCGATGCCGTAGACGAACGCCAGGAACGATTTTCCCTGGTCGCGGTAGCGCGGGATGGCGGTGACGGTGGCCATCAGCACTTCCTGGGTGACATCGTCGCTGGTGACGGTGAGATGACCGGTGGCGCCCATCCTGGCTGAGCAGTAGCGCCGGACCAGCGGATGCACCAGGCGCACGATCTCGGCGACGGCGTCGCGGTCACCGGCCGCGGCGGGTGCGATCAGTGCGTCCAGCTCGGCTCCGATGCGCTTGCTCTCCGACAGCACGGAGGCGGAGTACTTCGATGCGCCGGAGAGGCGGTGCTCGGGAGCCATCATGGTCGCCGGTCCTTTCACGATCACTGCGTTTTCGGTTACGCATTGATCGTGCGACGAACTCGCCGGCCGGACCAGGCACCCCAGGGTGGGTAGATCCCCACCTCCTGCGGCGCTTCGGTCACGGCTCAGGTGGGCGCGGAATCCGTTCCGGCGCGGGCGGAATCGGATTTCCCGACCGGCAGGTGACCGGCCCGGCGCACCGCCCACACGGTGACCACCAGGGCTACCGCCGTCAGCGGCCAGCCCATGCCGATTCTGGCCACCGCCAGCCAGGTGGTGTGGTCGGTGTCGTAGAGCTGCGACTGGACCAGGTAGCGGGCGCCGAACACGACCACCCACACGACCGTGGCCAGGTCGTAGAGCCTGCGAATGCGGCGATCGCCGCGCCAGGCGGTGCCGTGCCCGTTGAGGGCGCCCCAGATGACGCCGACCAGCGGCCACCGGAACAGGATCGACGCCGCGAACACGCCCGCGTACACCAGGCTGGTGTAGATCCCGAACAGGAAGTACCCCTTGGCCTCTCCCGTCCTGGAGGCGATGAACGCGCACACGCCGACACCGAGGAAACCGGAGATCGCCGGCTGCACCGGGCTGCGGCGGAACAGCCGCCACCCGAGCACGCCCGCGGCCACACCCAGTGCGGCCCAGATGGCCACGGTGAGGCCCGCGACGGTGTTCACGGGGACGAACACGAGCACGGGCAGGGTGGAGTAGATCAGGCCGCTGATCCCGCCCAGCTGCTCGAGCAGGGTCTGTCGGTGCTGCTCGACCTCGGCGTCGATCTCGGGGTCGACCGGGCTATCGGTCGCCACCGGCAGCGCCACAGTGGGTTCGGGGTCCGCGGCAGCGCGGTACTCGTCGCTGGAGGGCATACGTCAGCTGTTCCCGCGCAATTCGTAGTAGGGGTTGAAGATCACCTTGCGGCCGTCGCGGTCGCCGACGCGGCCACGGACCATGATGCGCCTGCCCGGTACGATCCCGGGAATGCGCCTGCGGCCGATCCAGACGAGGGTGATCGCGTCGGTGCCGTCGAAGAACTCGGCCTGCACGGTCGCGCCCGCGGCCTTGGGACACGCCTCGACGCTGCGCAGCCTGCCCAGAATCGTGGCTTCCTCACCGCGGCAACAGTCCGCCGCGCGCCGGGCACCGGAGGCGTCGGCCGTCTCCGCCAGCTCCTCGGCGTCGAGCTGATCGATATCGGCGGTCAAGCGGCGCCCGAGTCGACGGAAATATCCCGAGTCCGGACCCGATCCCGACTTGTGTCCGCCCGTGGATGACGACATGGCACGCTTCTCCCGCTAGTTGGCCGTACACCGCCACTGTAGATGGGCAAACGGGCGGCCGCTACGCTCGGTCCGTGTTGCGCACCCCATCCCAGGTCACCGTGGTCGCCCTGCCCGGAACCGGTTCCGACGCCGATTTCGCCGCCCGTGCGTTCGGACCGGCCGCAGCCGCGCACGGACTGGCGTTCCAGGCCGTCGAACCGGACCCGAAGGCCGTGATCGCGAGCTGTACCGCGGCTTTGGACGCCGCCGCAGCGCGCGGCCCCGTCCTGGCCGCAGGGATATCCCTCGGCGCCGCGATCGCACTCGACTGGGCAGCCGGGCACCGCACCGCGGTGGTCGGTGTCATCACAGCATTACCCGCCTGGACGGGCGCCGAAACCGCCTCCTGCCCGGCCGCGTTGAGCGCCTCGGTTACCGCCGAGCAACTGCGCGCCGACGGGCTGGACGCGGTGATCGAGCGGATGCGGGCGTCGAGCCCCGGCTGGCTGGCCGACGCGCTCACCCAGTCCTGGCGCGGACAGTGGCCGCACCTGCCGCAGGCACTCGACGAGGCCGCCGCCTACGCCTGGCCGACGGTCGAGCAGCTGGCCGACAGCGCGGTGCCGGTGGCCGTGGTCGGCGCGAGCGATGATCCGGTGCACCCGATCGCCGTCGCCGAACAGTGGGCGGCGACGCTGCCGCAGGCGCGGCTGCATCGGGTGACCCTGGCCGAGTTGGGTGCCGATCCGGCGGTGCTAGGACATGCAGGACTCACGGAATTGGCCGCCTTGCTCCCCCGCCTCTCCGCGACTTTTGCCGGTCGCGGCTAGGTAGCCCGTCCCTGACCGGGCCGACGGACGGGGATGGGTTGCGCGCTGGGCGTGCCCGGCGAGTTACCGATGTGTTCGCGAAATCAGTTGTCCCGCAGGATTGCCCGCTGCCTATCTCGCAGCGGGCACCTACCTAATTCAAACCGAGTTGCTGCATCGCCGACCCGTCCGCACCGCGGCGCGGCTCGTCGGGCAGCTTCGGGGGCAGCGCCGAGGTCGGCGGGGCCTGCGCGGCGGCGGCCTGCGCGGCCAGCGCCTGCTGCTGGGCCAGCACCTGCTGCTGGTGGGCGGCGGCCAGCTGTTCGGCCAGTTCCTGCGGCAGCACCACCGGCAGCGGATCACGCACGGGCAGCGGCTCGTCACCGCGACGCACCACGGCATCGGCCAGGACCGCGCGCGCGGCCGTGATCAGCGGGCTGCGCTCGTCCACCGCGCCCGACGGGCCCGCGGCGACCAGGCGGATCATCCAGCGCGGTCCGTCGACACCGATGAAGCGCAGGTCGGCGCCCTCGGTGATCGCCTTGACCTCGCGGCCCCACGGGCCCTTCTCCACGGCGACGCTCGCGCCGTCACCACGCAGCGATTCGGCCAGATCCGCGGCGACCGTGCGCCACTGCCCGGCCGACTTCGGCGCCGCGTAGGCGGCCACGGTGAGCCTGCCGTGCTCGGTGGCCAGATGCACCGCCTGCGGGGTGCCGTCCGGGCTCATCTCCACCTGCAGCTGCCCGCCCGCGGGCACAGGGATGACCACCGACCCCAGATCGAGGCGGCGCTCGATCATCTCGTCGGTGACCTCGCTGATGTCGTACGGGCCGGCGGCGGCGTCCGGCTCGTGGTCGAAATTGCCGTAGATGCGCTCGTCGGTGGGCGCGTCGTCGAAGTCGAGGTGCGCGAAATCGGGACGCTGGAACTCGTCGGTGTCGTACTCGTCGGAGTCCTCGAACTCAGCGGACTCGTCGTAGTCGACCTCGTCGTCGTAGGCCGCGTACTCGTCCTCGCGCGGTGCGCGCTTCTTCTTGCCGAACAGCCCCATTACGCCACCACGCCAGCCAGGCTGGCGTGCCCGCCGCTCAAACCGGAAACGCCGGGTCCC
>NZ_JBHXMY010000385.1:0-5760 GCF_042720195.1 Nocardia sp. NPDC058497
CAGTTCGTCGCCTACGCAACGGCGCCTGACCGGCGGGACGGCCGCGACGGCCGCTTCGCGGCCTGCCCCTCCTCGAGGTCGGGGCGTGCGGGGCCGGTTCGGGATCGGCCTTACACCTCGGGCGTGCTGATCGACCAGGCGGCGTGCGGGATGTAGCTCTCGCGGCCGGTGGCGGTGTCGCGGGCCAGGATCGGCAGCTGCACCTCGATACCGATCAGGCGCAGGTCCGGTTCGGGCTGGGATTCGATGGTGAGCGCGCGAATGCCCGCGGGGTAGTCGGCGAAGCTGAGCACCCGGTCGACCTGCTCGCCGGAGGGGCGCTGGTAGATCAGCTGCACCAGCCAGGGCGATTCGGAGATCTGGTCCGGCAGCGAGATCTGCACGGGCTTGCCCGACCGCACCGGCAGCTCGGCCATCTCGCCGTACCGGCAGTCCTGCATGGTGACGGTGCAGTACATGAACGGGTCGACGGTGATGGCCTCGCCGTTCGCGAACGCGGTGATCTGCGGTTGGTGCTCGGGCGCCTTCGACACGGCGTACGCGACCAGCCCGGCGGTCACCGCGGCGACGGCGAACAGGCCGACCGCGACCAGCGCGACGATCGTGCGGACGTTGAGCTTGCTCACCGGATGGGGTCTCCTGTCCCTCGCGGAACCGCACCGGGGCCTGCCCGGTGCGGATGGGTAGTTGGCACTTCCTGCTCGGCGTGCTGCGGACGATTGCCGCCGAGACCCGGCAGCAGGGAATGCCCGGCGTAGCTGACGAAGGTCTGGATCAGTCCGGCCACCAGGATCACGCTGATCACCGCGAAACCCTTCCAGAATTCGATCGGCAACAGCACACCGGCCGCCCCGCCGATCACCCAGCTCAGCTGCAAAACGGTCTCCGACCGGCCGAAACCGGACGCGATCGACTCCGGGGGCAGGTCGTCCTGGATCGCGGCGTCCAGCGACACCTTCGCCAGCGCGCTCGCCGCCGACGCGACCAGCGCCGCGAAGGCCGCGCCGAACAGATTGCCGGTCAGCATCGCGAACAGCGCGACCGCGGTGCACGCGGCGGTACAGCCGAGCACCACCAGCGAGGGCCTGCCGAGTTGCAACCGGGCGCCGGTCGCGTTGCCGCCGAAATTGCCGAAGCCGGCCGCGGCGCCGACCACCGCGAGCATGGCCGCCTGCTCGGTCGGGCTGCCGCCGGAACCCTTGGCGACGAAGGCGATGTAGAAGGTCAGGAAGCCGGTGAGCACGCGAATGGAACTGTTGCCCCATAGCCCGGTGACCACCGCCCGGCCCAGCGGCTGCCGCCGCTTCCTGGCGGGCACCGAGGACTCCTGACCTGGCGCGAGCACCTCGGTGTGCGCGTCGGGACCGTGATAGCTCAGCGTCGCTGGCACCTCGCCCTCGGTGACCTCCACCCACGACGGAATCCGCAGACTCAGATACGCGCCCGCGATGGCGATGCCGGTGGCCAGCACCAGCGCGCCGGTGGAGTCGGCGATCAGCGCGGCCAGCGCGGCCAGCGCGCCCGCCCCGAGAGTGCCGCCGACCAGGCCGAAGATGGTCAATCGCGAGTTGGTGCGGACCAGATCGATATCCGGTGGCAGCACGCGTGGCGTGACCGCGCTCTTGAGTACCGCGAACGATTTCGAGCCGACCATCATGCACAGGGCCAGCGGATACAGCCCCCACGTGTCGATCTCGACGATCAGCAGCACCGCGAAGATGGCGCGCAGCCCGAACGTCGTCGCCAGGGCGAGCCTGCGACCGCGTTGCAGCCGGTCCAGCAGCGGACCGATCAGCGGCGCGATGATCGCGAACGGGGCGATCGTGATCAGCAGGTACAGCGCCACCTTCGTCTTGGACTCGGCGGTGGCGCTGGCGAAGAACAGGGTGTTGGCCAGGGAGACGGCGATCGCGGCGTCGAGCGCGAAGTTGGCCATCGTGGCGTAGGTGAGCGCGGTCAGGCCGGACTGGTCGGCGCCGTCGGCCTTGGCGGCGCGCTGGAAGGTCGCGAAGCCGCGTTCGGTGAGTTGCCTGCTGCGCATGGCGGCGACGCGGGTCACGGTGAGTTTGCGTGGAATCCGCTGCTCGACTTGGTCGTCGACGGGCTCGTCGCGGGGGAGCGGGCGGGTCGGCGGCGGAGCGGCGCGTTTGTCGTCGGCCGGTTGACCCCGCTCACGTGGTGCGCTCGGTCCGGCCGGTGCGCCGCGCAACGGTGTGGTCGGCGCGGAACCCGGGTCCGCCTTGCCACGCCCGAACAGGCTCCGCGACCTGACCGTCGGCGGATCAGGCGAGTCGGCGCGGGGGAAGACCTTGCGCGGCCGCCGCGGCTGTTCGTCGTGACCCGCGCGCGGCGGGTACTGCCCGAAGCCGGGGTGTCGGCCGGGTGGGGTGCCCGCGGCGGTACCGTCCCGGCGACCACGGTCGGGACCGGATGGTTCGCGGGGCGTAGTCACAGTCCAATTCTGGCGCACGCGGGCGCACGCCGTTCACTCGCGGCGCGGCAGTGTCGGCCATATCGCGTCATTTCGGCACGAACCGCACCTCGAACAGGCGCGGCCAGTACTTGCCGGTGAGCAGGAACCGGTCGGTGCCCGGCAGATGCGCGATGCCGTTGAGGACATCGGTGCCCGACCGCTCGCCGCGGCTGAGCAAACCGCCCGCCTCGATGACGGCGAGCACCTGGCCGGTGTCCGGGTCGATGCGCAGGATCTCGTCGGAGGGGTAGTTGTTGGCGTAGACCGTGCCGTCGGGGGCGCAGTCCAGCTCGTTCGGCTGTGGGGCGCGGTAGCCGGTCAGGGTCACCGAGCCCGTTTTCGCGAAGGTCACCGGATCGCGGAAGGTGAGGGTGGGCGTGCCGTCGCTCATCACCAGGCGCCGCGGCTGTGCGCACAGGCCCCACCCCTCGCCCTCGTAGCGGGTGCGGCCGGTCTCGGCCAGGGTGACCGGGTCGCGCGCGATGGCGACCTCGTCCTTCCAGGTCAGCTGCCAGACGATGGTGCCCGCCCTGGTCATGCCCTCCCCGAACATCGGGTCCGGCAGGTCGACGCGCGCGGTCTCGGCGCCGGTGGCCTGGTCGGCGGCCCGTGCGCTCGACACGCCCCACATGCCGGTGCTCTCGTAGCGGATGCCGTCGACGACCTCGAGCCCCTGGGTGAAAGCCCCCGGATCGTGCGGTGACGAGCCGATCACCTCCACGCGCCAGCGCGGCGGCCCCGGCTCTTCGGAGCCGCCACAAGCCGCCGCGCCGAGCAGGCTGACCAGCAACGCGACGGCCAACGAACTCCGATTGCACTTCATACGGCAAAATGTATGCCGTGAGCGCAGTATCTGTTTCGGAGTCCGGCGTGCGTCCTGTTCTGGCCGATGCGGCCGAAGTCGCACGTCGTGCGCTCGTCGAGTTGGAACCCGACGGGGTAGGAGTCCATCTGGGGGTGAGCGCCGAGGACGAGACGGCGGCAACCCACCGGTTCGAGGCGACCCTGCCCGGCTACCGCGGCTGGCAGTGGGCCGTCGTCGTCGCCGCGCCGCCGGAGGCCGACTACGCCACGGTCAGCGAGTCGGCGCTGCTGCCGGGCCCCGATGCCCTGATCTCCCCCGACTTCATCCCGTGGGAGCAGCGCGTGCGCCCCGGCGACCTCGGTCCCGGCGACCTGCTCGCCCCGCCCGCCGACGATCCGCGTCTGGTGCCCGGCTATGTGGCCAACGGCGACCCGGTCGTCGACGAGGTGGCCTACGAGGTCGGCCTCGGCCGCACCCAGGTGCTCAGCCTCGAAGGCCGCCTCGAGGCCGCCCAGCGCTGGTACACCGAGTTCGGCCCCGACACCGAGATGGCCAAGGCCGCCCCCTCCACCTGCGGCCTCTGCGGCTTCTACCTGCCCCTGGCAGGAGCCCTGCGCGACTCCTTCGGCGTCTGCGGCAACGCGATGGGCGCCGACGGCCACGTCGTCCACATCGAATACGGCTGCGGCGCCCACTCCGACGTCGTCGCCCCCAGCGGCAACGGTTCACCCCGCTACGAAGCCTTCGACGACCACGCCGTGGATTTCGTCGAGATCGTGCGGCCGGCGGCCGAAGCCGTGGAGACGGCCGAAGCTGACGCTGCGGCTGCGGCAGTCGAGTCCGGACAGCCCGTCGGCTCGCAGGAGACCGCCGAGGCGGAAGCAGCGGACGCGGCGGCCGCCGAACGCGCGGCGCTCGCCGAGGGCGCTCTCCCGGAGTCGGCCGACGAGGTCGTCGCCGCGGAGCTGACCTCGGATGCCGAGTCCGCCCCGGTTACGGAGACCGCTGCGTCTGCCCCGGTCGCCGAGGCTGCGGCCGAGGCTGCGGCGGAGTCCGGCCGGTCTGCCATGGAGTCGCAGGCTGACGTCGAGGCGGCCGGGGGCGCAACCGCTACCGGCGCCGGTGACGCCGTGGCTGAATCTGCTTCTGACGCTGAGGCTGTGGCGGAATCCGGCCCGGCCGCGACGGAGGCCCCGGACTCGGGCGTTGGGGCTGAACCGGCCTCGGACACCGACGTTGCCGCTGAGACGGCTGCTGACGCGAATTCTGCTGGTGCCGAACAGGTCGGGACCGAATCTGCGTCGGGTGCTGAGGCTGTGGCCGGTTCCGAAGGGGTCGGCGAAGTCGCTGAGGCGGCCGAGTCGGGTGCGGCGAACGGTGCGCAGGCCGATGAGGCTGTGAACGGCGAGTCCGGTGCTGCGGGTGCTGGCGATTCGGTGAATGAGCACGGATCGTCGGTGGCGCGCTGAACGGTTCGGCGGATCCCTTCGGCACCGCGGAGCTGCGTGCCGGAGTGCTTGCCGCCTGGCGGGATTCGCCGACTCGGCTGCGTGAGGACAGTGCGAGTGAGGCGGATCTGGTGGCCGCGGGCTACCGGGATCGGGTGTTCACCGAGCTCGCGCAGAACGCTGCCGATGCCGCGGCGAAGGCGGGGGTGGCGGGTGAGCTGAGCGTGCGGGTGCTCGACGGGCGCCTACATATCGCCAATACCGGTGTGCCGCTGAGTGTTTCCGGTGTGCACGCGCTCACCGCACTGCGGGCTTCGGGGAAGACCGATGTCGAGCAGGTCGGGCGGTTCGGTGTCGGCTTCACGGCGGTGCGGTCCGTCGGCGACGAGATCGAAGTCCGCTCCACGACCGGATCGATCCGCTTCTCCCGTGTCGCGACCCTGAACGCATTGCGCGAGATCGGGATCCAGATCCCCGACGACCTGGCCGCGATCGCCCCACCGGTGCTGCGCCTGGCCTGGCCGGTGCCGACCACTCCGGTCACCGGCGCCGACACCGAGATCGTCATCCACTTGCGCGACGACGTGGACGCGGACGCCCTGCTCGAGGCGCTGCGCGCAGAAGCAATCGACCTCCTCCTGGAATTTCCTGCCCTGCACCGCATCCGGATCGCTGACATGGAGTTCACCAGCACCGTCACCGACCTCGGCACCAACGGCCTCACCGAGCTGGCAATCACCCCGTCCGGTAACACCACCCAGCGCTGGTGGCAGTACAGCACCCCCAGAGCCCGCTGGCTGCTGCCCCTACGCGACGGCCGCCCCGTCGCCACCGCCCCCGACGTCCTGCGCGCACCGACCCGCTCCGACGAGGAACTGTCCCTCCCCGCGATCCTGGTCGCCGACATCCCCATGCAGCCCGATCGCCGCCGCCTCCTTCCCGGCGCACGCATCACCGAAATCGCCACCGGCTACGCCGATTTCGCCCGCGCCCTCCCGCCCCGCGACCGCCTCGTCCTGGTCCCGGCCCCCGGC
>NZ_JBHXMY010000386.1:0-5732 GCF_042720195.1 Nocardia sp. NPDC058497
AATCTGCAGAATTGTCTAGACGCCGGACAGATCCGAACATATCGTCTGTGACAGAGGGTTACGTACATCACAGGTGTGAGCTGTGTCGCAGGATGGAGACAATGATGTCGACCGATGCCAACGCGTCCGAACAGCGGGTGGCGCCCCCGCAGTGGCGCGATTCCAAGCGCTATCTCTGGTTGTGGGGCCTGTTCGCCCCGACCGGCCTGTTCACCATCGGAATCCCGCTGATCTGGGGGATCAACCAGCTCGGCTGGCACCGGCTCGCGGAAGTCCCGTTCTGGCTCGGGCCGATCCTGGTGTACATCATCATTCCGCTGGCCGATCTGTTCTTCGGTCCCGACGGCAACAATCCGCCGGACGAGGTGATGGAGTACCTGGAGAACGACAAGTACTACCGGTACCTGACCTACCTGTACCTGCCGTTCCAGTACGCCTCGCTGATCTTCGCCTGCTACGTCATCTCCGCCGACAACCTGCACTGGCTCGGCTTCCCCGGCGGGGCGAACGTGGTCGACAAGATCGGCATCGCGATCAGCGTCGGCATGATCGGCGGCATCGGCATCAACACCGCGCACGAACTCGGCCACAAGAAGGTCCACCTGGAGCGCTGGCTCGCCCGCGTCGCGCTGGCGCAGTCGTTCTACGGGCACTTCTACATCGAGCACAACCGCGGGCATCACGTCCGCGTCGCCACGCCGGAGGATCCGGCCAGCGCCCGCATCGGCGAGACCTTCTGGTCGTTCTGGCCGCGCACGGTGGTCGGCAGTTTCCGCTCGGCCTGGCATCTGGAGAAGGAGCGTCTGCACCGGCTCGACAAGAGCCCGTGGACGTTGCGCAACGACGTGCTCAACGCCTGGGCGATGTCGGTGGTGCTGTGGCTGGGACTGATCGCGGTCTTCGGCATCGAGGTGCTGCCGTATCTGATCCTGCAGGCCGTCGTCGGGTTCAGCCTGCTCGAGTCGGTGAACTACCTGGAGCACTACGGCCTGGTCCGGCAGAAGACCGCCCGCGGACGTTACGAGCGGCCCGCGCCAGAGCACAGCTGGAACAGCGACCACATCGTCACCAACATCTTCCTGTACCACCTGCAGCGGCACAGCGATCACCACGCGTACCCGACCCGGCGCTATCAGACACTGCGCAGCTGGGACGGCGCCCCGAACCTGCCCAGCGGCTACGCGAGCATGATCCTGATCGCCTACTTCCCGCCGATCTGGCGCAGGGTCATGGACAAGCGCGTGCTCGCGCACTACGGCGGCGATGTCACCCGGGCCAATATCGAACCGAAGCGCCGGGACAAGGTACTCGCACAATACGGACAGGAGATGCAGGCATGAGTGCGTACAGGTGCCCGGTCTGTGATTATGTCTACGACGAAACGAAAGGCGCGCCGCGCGAAGGATTTCCGGCGGGCACGGCATGGTCGTCGGTGCCCGACGACTGGTGCTGTCCGGACTGCGGGGTGCGGGAGAAGATCGACTTCGAGGCGGTAGGAGTATCGCGGTGACCGAGTACAAGCTCTACCAGTGTGTGCAGTGCGGTTTCGAGTACGACGAGGCGCAGGGCTGGCCCGATGACAACATCGCCCCCGGCACCAGGTGGGAGGACATTCCCGACAACTGGACCTGCCCGGATTGCGGCGCGGCCAAGTCCGACTTCTTCATGGTCGAGATCGAACGTTCGTGAACGTCGCGGGCACTCCGCGCACCGGATCGCGCATCCCGTACCAGGAGGCGGCGCGGGAACTGCTGCGCATCTCGGTCCTGGACGGGATGCGCGACCTGCTCACCGAGCGTGATTGGTCCAAGATCACCCTCGGTGACGTCGCGGCCAGGGCCGGCGTCAGCAGGCAGACGCTCTACAACGAGTTCGGTTCGCGCGCGGGCCTGTCCCAGGCCTACGCGCTGCGGCTGGCCGACGAGCTCGTCGATCACGTCCGCGAGGCACTCGACGACAACATCGGCGACGCCCGCGCCGCCATCCGGGTCGGCATGACCGGCTTCTTCTTCGCCGCGGCGGCCGATCCGCTGGTGCGCTCGCTGCTGGCCGGGGAGATGAAGCCGGACCTGCTGCGGCTGATCACCCTCGACGCGGGCCCGCTGCTCGAGCACGCCACCGCGCGGCTGGCCCATGTGTTCCAGCACAGCTGGGTGAACGCGACCGACGAGGAGGCCGATGTGCTCGCGCACGCGCTGGTGCGCATCGCGCTGAGTTACATCCCCAATCCGCCGGTGCCCGAACGCGACGCACCGGCGGAGATGAGCGCTCTGCTCAGTCCGTACGTGGAGGCGATCGTGCAGGTACGAGGTCTGCGCACCCCGAACGGTGACGGTGATCACTCCGGCGCGTGAGCGACTCTGATTCGCCACCGTGTAACCATCACCACGTTTGCCGATCTGACTCCGTGTAACGTGTCCACCGTCTGTCAGTATTCACATCGGTTGGCGATTGATCTTTATACAGCGGAGCGGGTGTGCGAACGGTTGGCAAACCGGGGGGTCTTCGTGATCCCAAACGGTATCTCTGGGCTCTAGGGTTGATCGCTCCGGCGTGCGCGCTGTTGCCTTCCCAGCTCGTGTACCACACCAAGGCCGAGGTGCTGTGGTGGATCGGGCCGGTCATCGTGCTCATCGCCATTCCCGTCCTGGACTGGATCGTCGGCGAGGACGGCAACAATCCGCGCGACGAGGACTACGAAGCGCTCTCCGCCGATCGCTACTACCGCTGGTGCACCTACCTGTTCCTGCCGATCCAGCTGATCGGCCTCGTCATCGCCTGCGCGATGTGGGCAGGCAACGATCTCGACCTCGTCGACAAACTCGGATTGGCCGCCACCGTCGGCTTCGTCAGCGGCATCGGCATCAACGCCGCCCACGAATTGGGGCACCGGGTGGAGAGTGCTGAAAGATTGCTGTCGAAGATCGCGCTCGCCCAGTCGGGGTACGGGCACTTCTTCGTCGAGCACAATCGCGGCCATCACGCCAGGGTCGCGACACCCGAGGATCCGGCCAGCGCCCGGCTAGGTGAATCGCTGTGGGAGTTCTTGCCGCGCAGCGTGATCGGCGGCTTCCGCTCGGCGATCCAACTCGAACGCGCGCGCCTGGCCAGACAGCGCCGCGGCTGGTGGAGCACCAAGAACAACATCCTCCAGGCGTGGGCGATGAGTGCGGTGCTCTTCGGTTCGCTGGTGCTGGCGTTCGGTCCGGCGATCCTGCCGTGGCTGGTCCTGCAAGCCGTCATCGGGTTCGGTCTGCTCGAGGCCGTCAACTACGTCGAGCACTACGGGCTGCTGCGCGCCCGCAAGCCCAACGGCCGCTGGGAACGCTGCTCCCCGCGCGACAGCTGGAACAGCGATCGCCTGGTCACCAACATCTTCCTGTTCCATCTGCAGCGCCACAGCGACCATCACGCCAACCCCGGCCGCCGCTATCAGACCCTGCGCAGCAGCAGCGAATCGCCGCAGCTGCCCGCCGGCTACGCCACCATGCTGCTGCTGGCCGCCGTCCCGCCGCTGTGGCGTGCGGTGATGGACCCCAAGGTGGCCGCCCACTACGGCGGCGACCTGACCCTGGCCAATGTCGCGCCGCCCAAGCCGCGGCGTTTGCTGGCCCGATACCGCGCCGCGGCTTGACCGCGGCCTCGTAGGACCGGGGAACGAGCGCGCCCGCACGCGGTAGCCTTGCCTCGGTACTGACTACCAGGAGAGGCTGATGACGACCTCAGAACTTCCCGCGCGCACCGAGCTCACCGCTGACGTCCGCAACGGCATCGATTACAAGGTGGCAGATCTCTCGCTGGCCGAATTCGGCCGCAAGGAGATCCGCCTCGCCGAGCACGAGATGCCCGGCCTGATGGCTCTGCGCCGCGAATACCACGATGTGCAGCCGCTGAAGGGCGCGCGCATCTCCGGATCGCTGCACATGACGGTGCAGACCGCCGTCCTGATCGAAACGCTCGTCGCCCTCGGTGCCGAGGTGCGCTGGGCTTCGTGCAACATCTTCTCCACCCAGGATCACGCCGCCGCCGCCATCGTCGTCGGGCCCAACGGCACCGTCGACGAGCCCAAGGGCACCCCGGTGTTCGCCTGGAAGGGCGAGACGCTGGAGGAGTACTGGTGGGCGGCCGAGCAGATGCTCACCTGGCCCGGCGAGCCCGCCAACATGATCCTCGACGACGGTGGCGACGCGACCATGCTCGTGCTGCGCGGTGCGCAGTTCGAGAAGGCCGGTGTCGTTCCGCCCGAGGACACCGACCACTCGGCCGAGTACAAGGTGTTCCTCAACCTGCTGCGTGAGCGCCTCGAGACCGACAAGACCAAGTGGAGTGTCATCGCCGACTCGGTCAAGGGCGTCACCGAGGAGACCACCACCGGCGTGCTGCGGCTGTACCAGTTCGCCGCCGCGGGTGAGCTGGTGTTCCCGGCGATCAACGTCAACGACTCGGTCACCAAGTCGAAGTTCGACAACAAGTACGGCACCCGCCACTCGCTGATCGACGGCATCAACCGTGGCACCGATGTGCTCATCGGTGGCAAGAAGGTGCTGATCTGCGGTTACGGTGACGTCGGCAAGGGTTGCGCTGAGTCGCTGGCCGGCCAGGGCGCGCGCGTGCAGGTCACCGAGATCGACCCGATCAACGCGCTGCAGGCGCTGATGGACGGCTACGACGTGGTCACCGTCGAGCAGGCGATCTCGCAGGCCGACATCGTCATCACCTCGACCGGCAACAAGGACATCATCACCCTCGAGCACATGAAGGCGATGAAGGACCAGGCCATCCTCGGCAACATCGGTCACTTCGACAACGAGATCGACATGGCCGCCCTGGAGAGCTCGGGCGCGACGCGTCTGAACATCAAGCCCCAGGTCGACCTGTGGACCTTCGACTCGGGCAAGGCGATCATCGTCCTGTCCGAGGGCCGCCTGCTGAACCTGGGCAACGCCACCGGCCACCCCTCGTTCGTCATGTCGAACAGCTTCTCCAACCAGGTCATCGCGCAGATCGAACTGTGGACCAAGCCGGAGGAGTACGACAACGAGGTCTACCGCCTGCCCAAGCACCTCGACGAGAAGGTCGCCAAGATCCACGTCGAAGCCCTCGGCGGCACCCTGACCAAGCTCACCAAGGACCAGGCCGAATACATCGGCGTGGACGTGGAAGGCCCGTACAAGCCGGACCACTACCGCTACTGAGCAACAGCAATCCCGGTGGCCGCCGGCGCCTCACGGTGTCGGCGGCCGCTGTTTTCTCCGGGGAAGTACGGCGCTCATCCGTGCTACGCTCGAATTGCGGCCGCTGAAAAGTTAGTTCCAGCAACACATTTCGAGGTGGGGTAATGAAATCGCTGTTTCGCATGGGACTTGTGGCTGCCGCTGCCGGTATTGGCTGCACGATGATCGCCGGACCGGCTCATGCCGATGTCTGGCGTGATCAGGTGTGCGGCCACGGGTATCACTACGGCAAGGTCGTCGACATCAACGGACAGCGGTGGAAGATCGAAGGCGAGACGGGCAACGGGCAGGCGTACATCCTGCGCGACAGTTACGGCCGGACGTACCAGGTCAACTGCACATAGACCGCAACTGAGTCTCTGCACGAAACGGGGGGGCGGCCGCCCATCCCGGGGGGGGGGCCCCGGCGGGTTGCGGGCGGGGGGGGTTTAAAAAAAACACCCCCCCCCAACACAGAATATAAAATGTGGGGTTTTTAAAAAAAAATAACCCACCAGG
>NZ_JBHXMY010000387.1:0-5724 GCF_042720195.1 Nocardia sp. NPDC058497
GGCCCCCCGCGCGGGCGGTGGGGGGGGGCGCCCCCCAACTCCCTGCCGCACCCTCTATACCGCCCGACCCGACCCTCGGTCCTGCGGCGGCTGGCGCCGTCGGTGTGCCGCGCCAACCTGGTGTCAGCGACGACACCACCACTACCCCGTCGACGACCGTTGTGCGCCAGCCCGGCGTCACCGCCGATTCCGGGCGTTGACCCGTCCCACCCGACAATCGCGAGAAGGATTTCGATGCATCCAGTCCTGCAGGCCAGCTACGACCTTGTGGCGCAGTTGAGCAATCCGACACCGCAAGCACCACCGATGTCGGACAAGATCGTGCAACTGGTGCGGTACTTCACCTGGTTCATCCTGCTCTCGGGCGTCATCGCCATCACCTACGCGGGCGGCAAATTCGCGTGGGAGAAGTGGACCGGCGGCGGCCTCGAATCACCGAAGATGATCGCCGGAGCCATGATCGGCGGCGCGGTCGCAGCCAGCGCCGGCACCATCATGAACGCCATGATCGGCAGCTGACCCATGACTGCCCCAGCACGTCCCGCCCGGCGGCTACGGAGTCTGCCCAACCCGCCGGCACTCGCCGAGATCGCCCTGGCATACCTCAGCATCCCCGTCACCGACTGGGCGGTGCCCCTGGATTCCCGGATCCAGACAACCGTGCTTCGCCGGGAACTGTTCACCCACCACGGTTTCCGCGCCAACGTCCACAACCAGTTCGTCGCCAGCCTGAACCAGGTCCGACGACACGCTCGCGTACCGGCCGCCCTTCGCCCCGGTCCCCCACCTTCGCCGTTGCGGGCCGACGCGTGCGGTCGCGGAGCTGACCGGTCGGTGGGCACTCCAGGAAACCCGCTGCCCAGGATCGATCGTGACGCTCGATCCAACCACCGATGTTCGGGGAGCAGGCCGCGAACTCGTGTGTCTGCTCACCGAATACGGTCCGCGACCCGACAGCACAGTGGGATCGGCGCCGACCGCCCAGTCCTGGTCGAGGCTATCGCCTTCGCCGCGATCGGTGCACGCCACCTGGCCTTTTCTGGCCATCGCCGCGCTGCTGAATCGGACCGAACCGCGCAGTGGCCCACTGGCCCAACCAATTCGACGAGCACGGTCACGATCGTCACAAGCTGCCCTACCGATGCTTTCACCATTTTCGTCACTGTGACTTACCGACCGAACCATTTTACCAACCTAGTTTCAGGGGGCATCATGTCGCTCGATTTCGATCCATCCACGGCGCAGGAGTTCGCGGCGGTGACACGAATCCAGGTCGTCGGCGATCTCTCGGCTGCCACCCAGGCTGCCGCTGCCGCTGCCGCTGCGGTTCCCGGGCTCGGCCTGATCGGGGCCGACTTCCGGACCCAGTTGATTGCCGCCATGACCGGCTACGCGACCCATCTGGACGGGTGCGCGAACGCGGTCGCGGACCAGGCGGAGCACGTCGAGACCTGCCGCACGACCCTCGTCAGTCACGACCAACACCTCGCCGACCACCTCACCACCGTCGCAGAGGGGGCGTAATGGTCACCCGCATCAAACCCGTCGCCGACACGGCGGCACCGGATCCGGACGCGATCATCGCCTACCTGTCGAAACCGATCGTCGAACTGCGATCCGCGTTCGTCGGCACCGGTGATTCGACCGACGCCATCGCGCTGCTCAACACCGCGATCACCCAACTCGACGCGACCGAAGCCCCATACCGGGCGACAGCCTCCGACCTCGAGTCGACCTGGACCTCGGCAGCCGGTGACACCGCGATCTCCGCGATCCGCGGCACCCGCGCCCAGATCGCCGACAGCAGTAACCAGTCCACCGATTTCGCCACCCTCATCGACGCCGCGGTCCGCACGAACACCACCGCCTCGGCCGCGATCGAAGACCAGCTCGACACCTTCGAAACCCAGGCCCGTCAGATCCTGAAAGCCTCACCCAACGAGCGGGGCGTCACCGCGGTCATCGACCTGGCCCGCGAAATGTATTCCGACGCCTTGTCCACCGTCCAAGGCGCCCAGGCCGACTACGACACTTACAGTGGAAAGCTCGGCGAAAAGAGCTACACAACACCGAAATCCGAACTCGGCACCGGCGGCGGCCCATCCACCGGCGACCCCTCCTTGACAAGCGAGGACCCCACCCTCTCCAGCGCCGACAACGCCACCCCAACCGACACCACCTCGACGTCGACCGATCCGGTCATCGCGATGCAGCAGGCCCTCGGTACGGCAGCGATCGAGGCCGCCACGACCGTCGGTACGCAGTTGATCACTTCCGGCGCCGAAGTCTTGACCACCCTGATCACCGAAGGCGCCGGGGTCGCCACCCACGCCCTCGACACCCTCGGCACCGAGGCCGGTGACACGATCACCGCCGCCCTCACCGGCAACACCAACGGCGAGGGCACGAACCCCGCACCAGCAGCAACCGGCACCGGCGCCAACGGCACAAACCCCACCACCTCACCGACCGGCACACCGGTCATCAACTTCGGTACTGGCTCTGACAAGCCCACCGGAACAGGTAATGGAGCCGGGACGAATACCGGTGGCTCCCCCGCCGCGCCGAAACCCGACACCACCGCGGGCCCGGGCAGTGCCGAGCCGAAACCGGCCGCCCCGACCGGGTCCGGTCAGAATGCCCAACCGGGGGTCGTGCCGAGTACCGGAGGCGCCCCCACGACCGCGGTCGTCCCACCGGCGGGACCACAGGCAGCCGCCGGGGCCGATGGGGAGCACAAGCCGCGCGCCCAGGCCGGGATCACGTCCCCGGCAGCAATCAGTGGCGAGCCCGAAGCCGCTGTTGTGCCGGTGATCGGGGCGGTGCCGACATGACCGATAGCCCGCTGGACCTTCGCCGATACCCCCCGACAGCCCCCGACCACGACCACGACCACCCCGAAGACGACGGATCCCCGCACGGTGATGACCGTGGGGACGAGGACGACGGTGACGGCTGGGTCGGTGAATGGTCGGACTGGAGCCAGCCCAGCAACCACGACGGCGATCGAGACAAACCGGCAGCGCCTCCAGGGTTCCGGCAGGTCGGCCGCAGCTTTGCGTCCCCGCGGCGCGACCGCGGTGCGGGGCGGGTCATGGCCGGGCTCGCCGTCGCCTTCGGGGTCGTGCTGCTCGTCTTGGTCGTGGTCCTGGAAGCGCTGCCCGATGCCGATGAGTCTTCCGCTGGCCCGTCGAGAACGCTACTGCCCCCGCCGTTGACCGTGTCCACGGTGGCGTCGCCCCCCGCCCCTGCGCCCGCCATCCCCGACTGCCCGCAGAAACGCACGACCGTGTTGGCTTCGGGCACCGATGCCGGTGACACGACGAGCGCGGTGAGCGTCATTTTCGCGTTGCAGCACGCCTACTACGTCGACCGATCCGGGGCCAAGGCGCGCGAATTCGTTACTGAGGATGCGAAAGTACCATCAGCGCAGGAGATTCAGGCCGGGATCGACACGGTGCCGCTCGGGACACGCTACTGCGTGTCGATCGTGCCGACCTCCCCGGCGCGCTGGCAGGTCCAAGTACGCGAACAACGCCCCGCTGCGGCACCGGAGTTGTTGGCGACCTTGATCATCCACACCGTCACCGAGCCCGACGGCACCAACAAGATCACCGCCATCAGCGAGGGCCCGTAATGGCCGACGCCTCCCCGCCGTCCATCGGCAGCGGCTCCCGCCACGCCGAGGTGCTGGATCTGAGCCGGCCGAACGCGGCCAGGGTCTTCGGTGCACTCCTCGGCGGGAAGGACGCATACAACAGCGACCGGTACATCGCCGACAAACTACTCGCCAACAACTCGTTCAGGGTCGCTGTAGCCGAGGCCCGCGCTTTCAAGTTGCGCGCGGTCGAGCACCTGGTCGGTAACCACGGCGTCACCCAGATCGTCGAACTCGGCTGCGGATACCCGAACGAGCCGACCGTGCACGCGGTCGCCTGCAGGCAGAACAGGATCGCACGCACCCTTTACATCGACCACGACCCGCTCGTGGCCGTCCATGCGCGCGCTCTGTTGTCTGGAGCGAACTCAGTGTTCGTCGACGCCGACCTGATCGACACCACCGATACCGTCGAACGCATTGCTGAGGTGATGGATGCCTCGTCCCCAATGGTGGTGTGCCTGTCCGGGACCGCCGAGTTCCTCCCTGACGCGCCCGCCATAGTGGCGGCCCTGATCAGCCGGCTTCCCGCCGACACCTGGCTGCTGGTCACCCACACCGCCGCCGATCTCTGTGTGCGCGACATCGACAGCGCTGTCACGACATTGGCCGCGGCAGGAATCAGCTACTGCCCTCGTGACCGCGATCAGGTCGAGGAGATGCTGGCACCGTTGCGGCTGCTCGAACCCGGCTTGGTCACCGCTGATCTGTGGCGGCCCGACCTTGAGGTCGGCAACCCTGAGAACGGTTCTGGCGTGTGGCTGAAGCCGACGGTATGTAGTTACGCTGCGGTAGGGCAGCTTGCCTGGTGTTCGCAGGCGCCGCGGCCGGGGTGTTCGGCGGTTGACCCGACTTCTGACCGGGGCCTGCATCCGTCAAGCCGCAAAGGCGTATAGCGCCCCAGGCGCCCGCAGCTGTCGGCAGCAGGCGGGGCTGGCCTACATCTTTCGGTGGAAAGGCAATCGACGCTGCCGTAGTGTTGGTCCGATGTTGAACCCGGCGCGCTGGATTCGCCGTCGCCGACGGCAAACCCTCGGTTCGTACACGCTCACAGTGAGCCGGACCTCGATCGGCGGCAAACCTTTCTTGACGATCAACGGAGGTGACAGCCTCGGCGTCGTTACGCAGGTGATCGACCCAGGCACCGAGCCCGACGCGATCCGCCTTGCAGTCACCGGCTTTGTCTACGACAAACTGCCCCGCATCGTGACCGACGTCGAGGCTGCGTGGCAGCGTAGCTGACGCTGGCGGGGCCTCCCACGGCGTGACTGATCGGGTGGTTATCAGGTTCACGGCCAATCAGTGGGCCAGCAAGCCCGGCGACGGACCCGTGTGATTGGAGGCGCTGGTGCTCGTCTGAGCTGCACGCAGGTTTCGGCATGCCGTCGTCGTGAGAACACCGTTCCCCGGCCAACCCGACAGCCAGGGTGACTCGCGCTAACATTCCGATCAACACCCGGCGTAGCGACGCGGCTTCAGAGGGCACGTCGCCGTCCGGATCCGGTTGCTGCAAAAGGGTTTCCAACCGCTATAGGCCGGGGTCGAGTGCGGGTCCGGGAGGCCGGGTGGCGAACAGTTCCTCCTCAACGGGCACGAACTCGGATATCGACTCGAAGTTGTCTTGTGGTGTGGCTGGATCAGGCAGTGCTGCGGTGACGGCACGATCGATCGCCGCGCCGGGCGAAGCACTCGGTGTCCCGACAGCGGTGTTCGTCGCCGTACGGGCACGGGTGATGAGGTCGGCGGGGT
Source organism: Nocardia sp. NPDC058497 (assembly GCF_042720195.1). Lineage (NCBI taxonomy): Bacteria > Bacillati > Actinomycetota > Actinomycetes > Mycobacteriales > Nocardiaceae > Nocardia > Nocardia sp. NPDC058497. The sequence continues at coordinate 5,408 of NZ_JBHXMY010000387.1, forward strand.
CGGCGGTTTCTGGCTCGGGCAGGACGGCGGTGTCGGTGTGGCGGCGGAGGCTGGCCAGTGAACTACGAACACTCGCCGCGATTCGGGGTGTAGTGAAGTCGCGCCACCGGACCTCGATGTCGTCCGGGTGTTGTGCCAGCAGATGCCGGACCCGGGCGGCCAGGTCGGTGTCGGTGATCGTCGTGCTGCGGTGCAGTTGCCCGGGTTTCATGGCGATCGCGGCCGCGGTCGCGGTGTTACGGGGGGTGTCTTTTTAAAAAAAACCACCCCCCCCAACCGGAAATCAAAAGGGGTGTGGGGGGGGGGGGTGTTAGGGG
>NZ_JBHXMY010000388.1:0-5709 GCF_042720195.1 Nocardia sp. NPDC058497
GCCTGGAAGCTCTGGCGGAGCTCGCCGCGAACCCGCCGGAGAAGGCACGGGTCCGCGCGTTGCCCGTCGCCGGTGCGTTCCACACCGCTTTCATGGCCCCGGCGCAGGCTGCTGTCGCTGATGCCATCGCTCAGATCTCGCCGAGCGACCCGATCCGGACGCTGCTGTCGAACTTCGACGGCAAGCCGGTCACCTCGGGCGCCGACGCGATCGACAAGCTCGCCGCTCAGGTCACCCGCCCCGTGCGCTGGGACCTGTGCACCGAGACCGTCCGCGAGGCAGCTGTCTCGGCCGTGGCCGAACTGCCGCCGGCGGGCACCCTCGTCGGTATTGCCAAGCGGGAACTGAAGGGCACGCCCAACCTGGCCCTGAAGACCCCGGAAGACCTCCCCGCGTTGGTCGAACTGACCATCTCCGGCTAGCTTTCCCCACGCGGTCGCGCACGACGAGGTGCCGGCCGTTCAAGACCCCTACCAAATGAGAACAAGAAGGGAGCCACCAAAGTGGCCGCTCTGACCCAGGAACAGATCGTCGAAGAACTCGGCAAGATCATCGAAGAGGTTACGGGTATCGAACCCTCCGAGGTGACCATCGAGAAGTCCTTCGTCGACGACCTGGACATCGATTCGCTGTCCATGGTCGAGATCGCTGTGCAGACCGAGGACAAGTACGGCGTCAAGATCCCCGACGAGGACCTTGCCAGCCTGAAGACCGTGGGTGACGCTGTCTCCTACATCCAGAAGCTCGAGGCGGAGAACTCCGACGCCGCCGCGGAGCTCAAGGCCAAGTTCGACGCCGAGTAGGGCTGAACCAGTGACCACTCCTTCCACCCTGAACGGGAATTTCCCCAACGTCGTCGTCACCAGCATGGCGGCGACCACGTCGATCGCGGGTGACGTCGATGCGACGTGGAAGGGACTCCTCAACGGCGAGAGCGGAATCGACGTTCTCGACGATCCCTTCATCGAGGAATACGACCTGCCGGTGCGGATCGGCGGTCACCTGAAAGTCAGCCCCGACACGCTCCTGAGCCGGGTCGAGATCCGCCGCATGGCGTATGTCGAGCGCCTGGCGACCGTCCTCGGTCGCGAGGTGTGGAAGAACGCGGGCAGCCCGGAGGTCGACCACGACCGTCTGGGTGTCGCGATCGGCACCGGTCTCGGCGGCGGCGACGCGCTGATCGACTCGGTCGACAAGCTGAAGAACGGCGGCTACCGCAAGATCTCGCCGCTGGCTGTTCAGATGGTCATGCCGAACGGTCCGTCGGCCGTCGTCGGTCTCGAGCTGAAGGCCAGGGCGGGAGTGGTCACTCCGGTCTCGGCGTGCTCGTCGGGTTCGGAAGCCATCGCCAACGCGTGGCGGATGATCGTGATGGGTGACGCCGACATGGTCGTCACCGGCGGTGTCGAGGGCTTCATCTCCGACGTCCCGATCGCGGCCTTCTCCATGATGCGTGCCACGAGCACCCGCAACGACGATCCGAAGGGCGCCTCACGGCCGTTCGACAAGGATCGTGACGGCTTCGTCTTCGGCGAGGCCGGGGCGCTCATGACCATCGAGACCGAGGAGCACGCCAAGGCGCGCGGTGCCACCATCCACGCGCGTCTGCTGGGTGCGGGCATCACCTCCGATGGTTACCACCTGGTGGCCCCCGATCCCGAGGGCACCGGTGCGGCAAGGGCGATGACCCGCGCGATGCAGACCGCCGGTCTGACCAAGCGCGACATCACCCACATCAACGCCCACGCGACCGCGACCCCCATCGGCGACACCGCCGAGGCCAACGCGATCAACTTGGCAGTGGGCAAACACGCTTCGGTCTATGCACCGAAGTCGGCACTGGGCCACTCGATCGGCGCCGTCGGCGCTCTCGAGTCCATCCTCACCGTGCTGGCCATCAGGGACGGCGTCGTTCCGCCGACGCTGAACCTGGACAACCAGGATCCGGCGATCGATCTCGATGTGGTGCACGGGCAGGCCCGTCACCAGGAAATCGAGTACGCGATCAACAACTCCTTCGGTTTCGGTGGGCACAACGTCGCGCTCGCCTTCGGTCGGGCGTAGCCGCCGACTGCATTCACGATCGCCGGTGGGGTCGCGCCAACTCAATGGTTCGACCCCACCGGCGGTTCGCCATACGCAGCCGCCGTAGCGGCGAGAATCTCAACGATGGCAGGAGACGACGACGCGATGACCATCATTGCTCCCGCGTTCAACGACACGACGACCGATCCGCGTGACCCGCTGGGCCGGCTGCAGCGATTCTTCGATCCCGGCACCGTGCTTCCGCTGCACCCGCGGGACAAGTCCGGCGTGCTGGCCGCGATCGGCGAGGTCGACGGTGTCCGCACCGTGGCCTACTGCTCGGACGCGACCGTCATGGGCGGCGCGATGGGCGTCGAGGGCTGCAAGCACATCGTCGACGCGATCGACACCGCCATCGACTCCGGCATCCCGGTCGTCGGCCTGTGGCACTCCGGCGGCGCTCGCCTCGCCGAAGGTGTCGAGGCGCTGCACGCGGTGGGCCTGGTCTTCGAGGCGATGGTCCGCGCGTCCGGCCTGGTCCCACAGATCTCCGTGGTGCTCGGCTTCGCGGCCGGTGGCGCCGCCTACGGTCCCGCGCTGACCGACATCGTCATCATGGCCCCCGAGGGCCGTGTCTTCGTCACCGGTCCGGACGTCGTGCGTTCGGTGACCGGCGAGAACGTCGACATGGAGACCCTGGGCGGGCCGACCACACACTTCAAGAAGTCCGGCGTGTGCCACATCGCCGCCGACGACGAAGCCGATGCCCTGCATCGCGCCCGCCGGCTGGTCTCGATGTTCGCCGAGCAGGGCGAGTTCGACCAGGCCGTCGCCGAGCACGGTGACGTCGACCTGAAGGCGATGCTGCCCGCCTCGCCCAAGCGCGCCTACGACGTGAAGCCGATCATCCACGAGCTGCTCGACAACGTCGACGGTGAATCCTCCTTCGAGGAGCTGCAGGGTGGCTACGCCCGCAGCATGGTCGTCGGCCTCGGTCGCCTCGGCGGCCGCACCGTCGGCGTGCTGGCCAACAACCCGCTGCGCCTCGGCGGCTGCCTGAACTCCGAAAGCGCTGAGAAGGCTTCACGTTTCGTGCGCCTGTGCGACGCGTTCGGCATCCCGCTGATCGTCGTCACCGACGTCCCCGGCTACCTGCCCGGCGTCGGCCAGGAACTCGAGGGCGTCGTCCGCCGCGGTGCGAAGCTGCTGCACGCGTTCGCCGAAGCCCGCGTCCCCCGCGTCACCCTGGTGACCCGCAAGATCTACGGCGGCGCCTACATCGCGATGAACGCCCGCTCCCTCGGCGCCACCGCCGTCTACGCGTGGCCCGGCTCCGAAGTCGCCGTCATGGGCGCCAAGGCCGCCGTCGGCATCCTGCACAAGAAGGCACTCGCGGCCGCCCCCGAAGCCGAACGCGAAGCCCTCCACGAGCGCCTGACCGCCGAACACGAGCAGATCGCGGGCGGCGTCGAACGCGCCGTCGCCATCGGCGTCGTCGACGAGGTCATCGACCCCGCCAAGACCCGCAGCATCATCGCCGCGGCCCTGGCCTCGGCCCCTGCCCGCAAGAGCCACCACAAGAACATTCCGCTCTGATCGCCATGCGGTAGTTGTTCCGCGGCCGTCGCCATCTCCCTGAAACAGGAAGTGGCGGCGGCCGTTTCGCGTTCAGCTCCGGCGCCTGTTCACCGCGAGATCCCACCACGCACAGGGCTGTTTGCCGACCGATTATCTGTGCGCACGAATCCGGTAGGGCGGTAACTCACGTGCGGTCTGGCGCACTGACCCGTAGCCTGACCTCCACACGGAGGGACGGGGATCGGTGGTTCGGAGAAGTCCGCAGGAGAAGAAGGCGCTCAGTTACGCGAAGGATCGTCGTAACTGCTACGGCGAGAACGACAAGAGCTCACGCAAGAACATCCCGCGCAGCAACCGCATTCTGAATCGGGTCGACCGCCGGCGCGAGGGCATCTTCGCCGGGGCTACCGGACCGGTGGATCTGGTTGCCGCCGAGCAGTGCGAGGTGGAGCTGTTGTCGACCCGATCGAAGTGGCAGACCTCGGGCTGGTGGAAGATGCCGGACGCACCGCTGCGCGATGTCGTGGCCGCCAAGCTGCGACGAAGGTCGCGGGCGAATTCGGTCGAGAGCAGTCCATCCACCGGATAAAGGGGGACCCGACCACCTTCGGCGGTGTGGACACCTGCCGTCCCGGGCGGCTATGGCGCGCATAATGGCAGGGTGCGCTATGAGGAACTCGCCGACGTCCCGTGTTCGATCACGCGGCCGCTGGTGATCTTCGGGGACCGGTGGACACTGCTGGTGCTCAAGTACTGCTTTGCCGGGGTGCGGCGGTTCAACGCGTTTCAGAGTGCGCTGGGGATTTCGCGGAGCCGGTTGCTGGATCGGCTGGATCGGCTGATCGAGCACGAGATCCTGGTGAAGCGGCCTGCCGAGGACGGGGCCTATGAGGAGTACCGGCTGACCGAGAAAGGTCACGCCATCTACCCGATCCTGATGGCGATCCGGGACTGGGGCGATGCGTACATGGCGCCGGACGGCCCACCGGTGGAGTACCGGCACAAAGGTTGCGGCGGCGAAGCCCACGTACACCTGACCTGCGACAAGTGCGAAGCCGAGGTCGCCGCGCGAGACATCGTGCCGGAACCGGGCCCCGGCCTCACCTCGACCTCGCGTTCCGCCTGAGGCGACCGCCTGGACGGATGATCACCACGCTCTGGTGTGAGCCCAAGCGAGAGCCGACCTGCACCACAGCGTGGTGATCTTGTTCCGGATCAGCTGGTGTGCCAGGTGATCTGGTTGTCCAGGGGGGTGCGGGTGGTGCGGAAGGTGTTGATCGGGTGGTCGAGGTCGGGGTGGCCGAAGGAGACGCCGAAGACGACTTTGCGGTGGGTGGGGAGGTCGAAGTAGTCGCGGAGGAAGGGGGAGTAGGAGGCCAGGGCGGCTTGGGGGGCGGCGGCGAGGCCGAGGGCTTGGGCGCCGAGGAGGAAGGATTCGAGCCAGAGGCCGCAGTCGATGGCGCCGTAGATGCCGAGGTCGGCTTCGGAGGTGACGATGGCGACGTGGGGTGCGTCGAAGAATTCGAAATTGCGGACCATCTGGCGCATCGTGTTCTCGTGGTCGCCCTTGGCGATGCCGACGCTGTCGTAGAGCTGGAAGCCGCATTCGCGTCGGCGGTCGCGGTAGACACCGGCGTATTGGGCGGGGAACTCGAAATCCGGTGCGGTGCCGTTGGTTTGGATGTGGGTGAGCAGTTCCTTGCGGAATCGCTCGGTGCCTTCGCCCGCGGTGACCACGACCTGCCACGGCTGGGTGTTGCACCACGACGGGGTGCGCTGGGTGAGGCTCAGCAGTCGTTCGATGGTCGCGCGGTCGACCTCGTCGGGCAGGAATTGCCTGCAGGTCCAGCGGTCGTCGGCCAAGCGCTGGAGCACGGCGAAATCGCTGCTGTCGTGGTCGGTCGGCGCCATCGTGCGGCTCCCTACATCGGTAGAACTAGTCTCATTTTGAGACCACGTTAGCAGTCGGGCCGGAAACGCGGAACCCGCCCCCCCCCCGAAATAGGGTGCGGGCGGGGGGGGGTCGGGGTTAAGGGGCGACGCCCGGGGACCCCCCCGATAGCGCTGGCGATTCCGATCAACGCGACCCCGCCGACACCCCTTGCG
>NZ_JBHXMY010000389.1:0-5698 GCF_042720195.1 Nocardia sp. NPDC058497
GCCTGGACCTTCCCGGAGCGGATCTTCTCGGCGATGTCCGGGTTGGCGGCGAGGGCCTTCTCGACCTCGGCCTGCAAGGCGGTGTCGTCGCTGACCATGCCCAGGCCCTTGGCCTCGACGATCGCGGCGGGCTCGCCCTCACCGGCGAGGACGAAGTCGACGACCTGCTTGGCGACCTTGTTGTTGACGGTCTTGGCCTCGACCAGCTTGATCACCTCGGCCACCTGGGCGGGGGTGATCGGCAGGTCGGCGAGGGCGACCTCGCGCTCCTTGGCCTTCTCGGTCAGGTAGGCGACCCACCAGGAGCGCGCCTCGTTGGCGGGGGCGCCCGCCTCGACGGTGGCGATGATCAGGTCGAGGGCGCCCGCGTTCACCAGGTCGCGCATGACCTCGTCGGACAGACCCCACTCGGCCTGGATGCGCGCGCGGACCAGCCACGGGTACTCGGGGATGGTGGCGCGCAGCTCGTCGACCCAGTCGGCGTCCGGGGCGACCGGCTCGAGGTCCGGCTCGGGGAAGTAGCGGTAGTCCTCGGCGGTCTCCTTGCGGCGACCCGCGGAGGTGGACCCGTCGGCCTCGTTGAAGTGGCGGGTCTCCTGGACGATCTCGCCGCCGTCGGTGAGCACGGCGGCCTGGCGGCGCATCTCGTAGCGCACCGCGACCTCGACGCTCTTGAGCGAGTTCACGTTCTTGGTCTCGGTGCGGGTGCCGAACTCCTTGGCGCCCACCGGCATCAGCGAGACGTTGGCGTCGCAGCGCAGCGAGCCCTGCTCCATCTTCACGTCGGAGACATGCAGCGAGCGCAGCACCTCGCGCAGCGCGGTGACGTAGGCGCGGGCCACCTCGGGCGCGCGCTCACCGGCGCCGGTGATCGGCTTGGTGACGATCTCGATCAGCGGCACGCCCGCCCGGTTGAAGTCGAGCAGCGAGTGGCTGGCGCCGTGGATGCGTCCGGTCGCGCCGCCCACGTGCAGCGACTTGCCGGTGTCCTCCTCCATGTGCGCGCGCTCGATCGCCACCCGGAAGGTGGAGCCGTCGTCGAGGACGACGTCGAGGTAGCCCTCGGTCGCGATCGGCTCGTCGTACTGGCTGATCTGGTAGTTCTTCGGCTGATCGGGGTAGAAGTAGTTCTTGCGCGCGAACCGGCCCCACGGGGTGATCGAACAGTTCAGCGCGAGACCGATCCGGATGGCCGACTCGACGGCCTTCTCGTTGACCACCGGCAGCGAGCCGGGCAGGCCGAGGCACACCGGGCACACCTGGGTATTGGGTTCGGCGCCGAACTCGGTGGGGCAACCGCAGAACATCTTGGTCGCCGTGGACAACTCGACGTGGACCTCCATGCCGAGCACCGGCTCGTACCGGGAGATGACATCGGCGTAATCCATCAACTCGACCGTGGGTGCACTCATGGTTAGCAGTCTATGTAAGCCCTAACGGGGCGGGATGTGCTGGGTGAGCCAGTCGGTGACGTAGGTCAGCACGGCCGGGTCGATGGTGGTCTCGATGGTGGCGTATTCGCTGGGTTTGCCCGTCTCGGTGGGCTGCATAAGGTGGTTGAGGCCGGGAAAGGTGTGCACGGTCGCGTCGGGGTCGCCTGCCAGGTTGGCTCGCATCGGCTCCTCGTTCTGGGACACGAGGACCTGCTGGTCCTTGTCGCCGAAGAAGGCGAGCACGGGAATCCGCAGCGCTTCCAATGCCGGTTTCGGGTCGTAGGTCATGAACGAGGTCATGTACGGAGTGTTGAAGGAGTCGACGGCCTCCTGCGACGCGCGTTCCTCGGGGGGCAGCGAATCGTTGTGCTGCTGGGCGAAGGCCTTGGCGCCGTCGATATCGCCGGAGCGCAGCAGCGTCGACCACCGGGTGAGGTAGTCGACCTGCTCGTCGATCTTGTCCTGCGGTTCGCCCGCCGCGGCCAGGATGACCTTGTTCTGCTCGATCAGCACATCGGCGCCGACCACCGAGGGACCGGCCATGAGCACCGCGAACGCGACGTTGCTGTCGGGCCGGGCGGCGACCAGCGGGGCGAGGTAGCCGCCCTCGCTGTGCCCGAACAGCCCGACCTTCGCGGGGTCGATCTCGGGGCGGTCGCGCAGGAACGCGACACCGGCGGCCGCGTCGGAGGCGAGGTCGGCGTAGGTGGCGTCGTCGAGTTTTCCGCTGGTGCCGCCGACACCGCGGTCGTCGGTGCGCAGCACGGCGTAGCCCGCGCGGGTGAAAGTGTCGGCCAGCAGCAGGAACGGGCGGTGGCCCATCAGGTCTTCGTTGCGGTCCTGCGGGCCGCTGCCGGTGATCAGCAGTATCGCCGGAAACGGGCCGGCACCTTCGGGTTCGGTGAGGGTGCCCGCGATGGTGATGTCGCCGTTGCGGTAGGTGACGTCCTCGCTGCGGTAGGGGTACGGCGGTTTCGGGTCCTGCGGGCGGACGAGGTTTTCGACCTGGCCGCGGCGCAGTACCAGCGGCACCGTCTGGCCGGACTGCACCCAGTCACCGGTGATCTGCTCGCCGTCGAGCTTGCCGCGGAAGGCGGGGTCGCCCGGCACGTCGGGCATCGTGAACTCGACCCGATCGGGTTCGGTGCGCACATCTTTCAGCGGCGCGGCGCGCACGCCCTGCGCGGGGATGTCGATGGTGGCCGAGCCGTTCTCGGCGAAGGTCACCCCGATCGAGATCGGCTCACCAGGCACCTCGATGTCACCGTGCCATGGTCCCTGGACCGCGGGCCCCGCTTCCTCGTCCGAGGAACATCCCGTCACCAGCGCGGCGACGACGAACAGAACCGAAACGATCACTCGACCGGTGCGCATACAGCCACGGTACCGATCCGCACCGACAACTCAGCCGAAAAAGGCCTGCGCCTCGCTGAGCCGCTCGGCGGGAACCCGCTTGAGCTGCTTGGTGGCTTCCGACAGCGGCACGAGCCCGATGTTGGTGCCGTGCAGGGCGACCATCTGCCCGAAGTGCCCCGCGTGCACCGCCTCCGCCGCGTGCACGCCGAACCGGGTCGCGAGGATGCGGTCGTAGGGCGTCGGGCTGCCACCGCGCTGCACGTGGCCGAGCACGGTCGTGCGGACTTCCTTGCCGATGCGGCGTTCGATCTCCGAACCCAGCTGCTGGGCGACACCGGTGAACCGCTCGTGGCCGAACTCGTCGATCCCACCTTCCCGCAGCGCGAAGCCGGAATCGGGTGCGGGATGCGCGCCTTCGGCGACCACGCAGATGAAGTGCTTGTCGCCACGCTGGAAACGGCTCTTGATCAGCGCGCACACCTGTGCCACGTCGAACGGCTCCTCGGGCACCAGGGTCAGGTGCGCGCCCGCGGCGATGCCGGAGTTCAGCGCGATCCAGCCCGCGTGGCGGCCCATCACCTCGACCAGCATCACCCGCTGGTGGGATTCGGCGGTGGTGTGCAGGCGGTCGATGGCCTCGGTGGCGATGGAGAGGGCGGTGTCGTGGCCGAACGTGACGTCGGTGCAGTCGATGTCGTTGTCGATGGTCTTGGGCACGCCGACGACCGGAACGCCCTCGTCGGAGAGCCAGCTGGCCGCGGTCAGCGTGCCCTCGCCGCCGATCGGGATCAATGCTTCGATGCCGTTGTCGTCGAGGGTCTGCTTGATCCGGCCGAGCCCGGCGAGCAGCACGTCGGGATTGGTGCGCGCGGTCCCGAGCATGGTGCCGCCCTTGGTGAGCAGCCGGTCGGTGCGGTCGTCGTTGAGGATGCGGATCTTGCGGTCTTCCAGTAGGCCGCGCCAGCCGTCCTCGAAGCCGACGATCGAGTCGCCGTAGCGGCCGTTCGCGGTGCGGACGACAGCCCGGATCACCGCGTTCAGGCCTGGACAGTCTCCGCCTCCGGTCAAGACTCCGATGCGCATGGCGTTCATCTTGCCGCACCGGCGGTGATCAGGGGCAGTTGCCTCCGGCCAGCTCGCCGAGGTGTCCCGAGATCAGGGTCGCCATCTTGTCCAGCATGGTCATGCCGTCGGCGAAGCCGCCCGAATCCGGTTGCGCGGCGAAGGCGATCGCGATCCGGCCCGAGGGCGAATCGATGAGACCGAACTGGCGGACCAGGTATTTGCCCGAGGTGTCCGGACCCCAGCCGCCCTTGAATTCGGCGCTGCCGAACGCGCCGAGACCCCAGCGGTGGCTCGCCACGATCTGCTGCATGAGGCCGACCACGCGCTGGCTCTGCGGCAGGCACGGCAGGTTCGCGGCGAAGCGCACCTGATCGGCCAGCGCCCACTCGGCCTGGCCGTAGATCGAGGCGTCGGAGCGGGTGCGCACCGAGGGCACGGTGGTGTTGGTGTCGCCGCCTTCGCGCAACACGTTCCGCACGGACTCGGCCGCCGCATCGCCCGCGCCGAGCGACTGCCACAGCGTGTCGGCGGCCCCGTTGTCGGAGGCGGTGATGGCGGCGGTCGCGGTCGTGCTGTACGACGCGTTGTTGCGCAGCGCGGCGATCGCCAACGGGACCTTGATGGTCGACCAGGCCGGACCCGAGGTCCAGGCGCCGAAGGTGACCATCTGGTCGCCGCCGACCGGCATGATCGCCAGTCCGAGGGTCCCGCGGAAGCCCTGCTGGAGCGCGGCGAAGTCGCCGGCCAGGCTGCCGGGGACCGCGATCGAGACGTTGCCCGCGCCCGCGCCGGGATCCACCGCGGCGGCGGTCGTGGTCGTGGTCGGCGCGGTCGAGGACTTCGGCTCGCCGCCGCAGCCGGCCACGAACAGGACGACGGCCCCGAGCAGCGCGACGAGCGCCAGTGGGACCGGGCGTCGGTCTTTCGTCATCATGTGAAGCATCTTCGTTTCTAAACTCCCCCCGGGCTTCGGTGCCGGGGTAGCAGTTCCGACACCGTACTGGGCAGTATGGCCGAACGCACACTTCGACCGCGAAACGCTCAGGTCAGACGGTGTTCACCGGTATAGATATTCATCGTTTCGCCGCGCAGGAACCCGACGAGCGTCAGATCCGATTCGGCGGCCAGATCGACGGCGAGCGAACTCGGCGCCGACACCGCGGCCAGGATCGGGATGCCCGCCATCACCGCCTTCTGGGCGAGCTCGAAGGACGCGCGACTGCTGACGACGAGCATCAGCTCGAGCGCCGGAATCCGGTCCTCGCGCACCGCCCAGCCGATCACCTTGTCGACGGCGTTGTGCCTGCCGATGTCCTCGCGCAACGCGAGCAGGGTGCCGTCGGTGGTGAACAGGCCCGCCGCGTGCAGGCCGCCGGTGGCCTCGAAGAGTTTCTGCCCGTCGCGCAGCTGTTTCGGCAGACCGGCCAGGGTGTCGGTGGCGACGGACGCGGTGTCGTGCGCGATCGGGTAGCGGGTGTGCGTGCGCACCTCGTCGAGCGCGGACTTGCCGCAGAGCCCGCAGGCGCCGGTGGTGAGGAAGTTGCGGGTGTTCAGCGGGACCGGTGCGCGCAGGCGGATGTCGAGCACGTTGTAGGTGTTGCGGCCTTCGCTGTCGGTGCCGGCGCAGTAGCGGGCCGAGACGATGTCGTCGGCCGAGCCGATGATGTCCTCGCCGAAGAGGAATCCGTGAACCAGGTCGATGTCGTTGCCCGGGGTGCGCATGGTGACGGTGAGCGACTGCCCGTCGACGCGGATCTCCAGCGGTTCCTCCACCGCGAGGGTGTCGGGCCGCTGGATCCGCCCGCCCGGGGACAGCCGGGTCGGCATTCGCCGTGCGGTGCCTC
>NZ_JBHXMY010000390.1:0-5698 GCF_042720195.1 Nocardia sp. NPDC058497
GTCGTCGAACTCGACAACGTCAGGCTTTATCCCCAGCTCGCCCTCCATGGACAAGCCGGGGACCGACTCCCTGTCAGGCCGCGACCGGCAGGTCCTGATCCTCGATGTCGGCGGGTTCGGTGATCACCGGGTCGGTGTGGGGATTGTCGAGGTCGATGTCGAGGTAGTCGATGTCACCGGCGGTGGCGAGTTCGACATCGACGAGCCGAAATTCCTCGGATCCGTTGGTCTTGGCGAGTTTGCGGGCGGCCTCGGCGAGGAAGTGCAGGTATCGGGCCGCGGCGCCGTTGGGACGCCGCCACGAGTCCTTGTCGAGGCGCGCTTCATGGGCGGCCAGCACCAGAGCGAGTACGAGTACCCACGCCCGCCCGGGTGTCGCCGCGACAGCTTTGCCGATCAGGTCGTCGGCGGTGTCGGCGCCGACGAGGTCGCGGGCAAGATCCGCCGCGGGCCACCCCAGCAATCCTGGTTCACGGGTCAACGACACCGCGACCAGCTCCGCCGCCCCGGCAGGGGCGGTCCGCGCCGAGAGAAGTTGGGTCAGGAAATCGATGCGACGGGCTTTGGCCGCGACACCTCGTTTATTGAGCTCGATCACCCGGGCACGTTTGGCGCGTTCCTGGTCCCGCTCGGCCTGCTGCTGTTCGCGTTCGGCCTGCTGGTCGGCTTCACCGCCGGCCTGTGTACCGACATCGTCGGAGACAGGGTCGACGCGGCGAAGTCCGCTCTCGGCCAGGGCTGCCGCGGGCAGGTAGTAGGTGGGCATCCACGCGTCGCGGGTGCTGAGGCCGTGCGCGCTCCGCTTCCCTTGCACGGGTTCGGCGTCGGGGCCGAGATCTCTGGTGTCCCAGTCGACAGTGGCGGGATCGACGAGCTCGCCGGTGGTCTCGTCGAGGAGTTCGGCGTCGTCGACCAGGTCGACGAACACCCGCCACAGCCTCGCGTCAACATAGATGTCGGTTTCGCTGACCGGCAACCCGTCACCGGTGAGAAGTTCACCGTCGGGGATCAGGTCGGTGCCGATATCGGGCAGGTCGGTCAGCACCCCGAACCCGAACGCGGCATACGGCAGTGCTGCCCGCAGTCGGTCGCGGCGGGTCTGGCGGCCGTCGGCGATGAGGCGGGCCTGGTAGTCGAACTGGTACCGCGTCACGCTGGTCAACGCCTCGACGGCGTCGGTGTCGCCGAGAGTTTCGTATCCGGCGATGGTTTCGAGCTGGTCGAGGCTGAGCTGGCCGTCGTCGAGCAACCGCCGCGCGGTGTCCGAGCGCGCGATCGTCCCGGCCTTGCGGATCCGGGAACGGTCCGAGGCTTGCAAGCCTTCGGTGATGCGGGTCACGCTGGCGCCGAGGTCGAGCATTAGCGCGACACCGGCGGCGCGGGCGGAGTCGGTCAACTCGATGCGGCGGTCGTTGAGGTTGATCTGGGTCAAGATCCGTTCGATCTGGCGTTCCCGGTCGCCGATGCTCGGGTCGACCTCGCTCACCCACACCGGCACCGTGTTCTGCCCGGTGGCGATCGCGGCGAGCGTGCGGACCTGGCCGTCGATGACGTGGATGCTGCCGTCGGTTTCGCGGACGGCCAGGATCGGGTTACGCACCCCGAACTGGCGGATCGAGGCGACCTCCTTCGGATGGTCGGCCAGATCCGGTGCCGGGCGCACGTTGTTGCCGGTGATCACCAGCGCCCGCGGATCGAGATTCTGCGCGATCGCACCGGGCGGCGGCGCCTGGGCGGGCTCGGCACTCGGCTCGACGACAGCCACGGGCGGGGGATCGGCGACATCGAGGTCGCTCGAGTCGGTCACGACAGTGGTCAACAAGTGTTCCTTTCAACGGGGCAGGGGTCGGTGCGTCCTGGAGGCGAACCTGGGCAGGTGTGGTCAGGTGGTGGTGCGGGTGGCACGGGCGACGTTGATCGGGAACAACCGCAGGGCGCCGTCGGTGTCGGGTCGGTAGGTCCAGTGCTTGCCGCGCCAGCTCGGGGCCTGGCTGCGCCAGCGGTCGATGATCGGATCCTCGCCGAGGTCGGCGATGGCACCGGCGGTGCCGAGGTGTTCGCGGGGGGTGAATTCGGTGCGGGGCACCGATTCCACGACCATCTCGATGGTCGGGTCGGGGACAGCGGTGTTGGTGGACATGGGATGTGCTCCTGTCGTAGCGAACGGATGCGGGTGATGGTGGGCAGTGCAGAGGGATGGTCAGCCGTTTCCGGTGGTCGCGCGGCCCGCGCTGATCGGGTATGTCGGCGCTGATCGTGGGCGATGTCGACGCATCGCGGCCGGGGCCGGTCGTCGGTGTAGACGGCGAGCCAGTTCGTTGACCGCTGCCCACAGATTCCGGGCCTGTGGCGTGGCCCGGCCAGCCCTCTCTGGTGGAGTCGTCGTAGCCGCCGCCGCGACGCACTCCGCGTCCTGGAACTTGCTCGCAGGTAACGTGCGGCGTGAGATTGTGGTCGTCATGCCGCTGCCCAAGCTCGGGAACGACGACCTGCTGGTGTGGCGGTTCGGCGTCGCCGCCGACGAGCCCGACGTCGTCGATATGCCCGGCGCGGGCATCGAGCCGCCCACGGTGTGGGTCGATGCGATAGCCACCGTCGCGACCGACCTGAGGGTGCTGCGCTACGGCCGTGTCGTCGACCCGGATCGGCTGGTGTGGGAGCTGGCAGTCACTGGGCAGGACACGGTCATGATCGGCTGGGGCACCACGGCGCACGTCGGCGGGTTCCGGGTGAGCGAGGGCATGCAGGTCGACACTTCCTTCGCTGCGGCGGCAGCCTGGGTAGCCGACATCGCGCAGACCGCAGCGACGCCAGCTGGTAGATGGGAACCACCGGATACTCAAAGCCGTTGCGCGACAAGAGGGCACCGGTGCACGCCGCACAACCAGGTAGGCGTCGGGCGTTCTCGTTCCCGATCGACATGACCTACTGGTAGACCGCTGCTGGTCGCCGCCGGGGTGGGTCGTGGCTACGGAAACCAGCGTCCAAACCGTCATTCCCGATCGCGGCGGACTCGCGATGAACTGAGGGGAGCCCACGACCATCATCCGCCCAGTGGATCGCGCCGCTATGTGCCACCAGCGAGTTGGCCGCGATGGCCAGCGTGTCGGCTGTTGCGGTGTCACCTCGGTGCTCGTCGCTTGCTGCAGCATCGGCCGATGTCGCGCGGCTGCGAGTGCCAGCGCTGGCGCAGCAGCTTCAGACCGCGCTCCACCTCGATCATGCGGTCCTGTACGTCAGGGTCGTCGGGGTTGTAGCCCGCCTCGATCAGCGCATCACGGTCTTCAGGGGTCATGCCAGTTTGGACGGATCGTGCCCGGTGGAGGTTCCCGGCAATTCGGACGACTTTCGGCCAACCGGTAACCGCGTCAGACAAACGCCTGGGGCCACCTGGCAGAACGCCTGCAGGCTACGGCGGGGGTTGCTCGGGGTCGCGCGGTGCACGGTCACGTCCCCAGGGATGCACGGTTCGCGGCGAACGCGGACGATGAGGACGCCGCAACCGCGGATACCTGCGGGTGTCGGCTTCGGCGTAACCACGCAGCACCTCGGTCAGCCGCGCCGCGACCTGCTCGAGCTGATCAGGAGCGAGCGTGATGCCGAACGCCGCGGTGTCGAGGAGCTGGCGGCGGACCGTGGCCAGCGTCGCTGCCGTCTGCGCGGGGCGAGGCATCTCGGGCATAGCGAGCACACTACCCGTTATCGAACATATATTCGAGCGATGTAGGTTCGCGGGTGTGTTCGAGAACTGGCCGGTGACCTTCACTCCCTCGCCGTGGCGGATCGTCGACCCGCCGCAGAAGGTGATGGTCGCCGCCCATCTGGCAATCGCGACCAGGCCGAAACACTTCCGCCAGGATCGATTGCCGATGCGGGTGAAACTGGGTGGGCTCCGGCTTGCCGAAAGCGTTCCGGGATGGCTGCATGCCTGGGTCCTGTCCTGTTAACTGCACCTACTGAACTGATAGTCCGCCGAACTGACTACGGGGTGAGCGGGATGGACGAGCTGCGGAGAGCGCTCCAACCTCGGGCACGGGAGGTCGTGTCGTAGGCAGCCAATACAGTCTCCGAGGTGGGATACATGACTTCTTGGGTCGCGGTTCGCGGAGATGTTCCGGGTGACCTGTTCGACGAATTGGGGCTGATCGATCTCGAGGGCCGTTCGGTAGCCCAAGAATCGGACTTTGCCGCAGCGGCGCTGCGCGGCGGATGGGTGACAGTGCTCGTCCGCGACACTCATCCGGGGTATCCGTACCGTCCGGATCTGTTGGCGCGGCTTTCTCGACGCGCAGAACTGGTCACGTGCCATGAATCGACGTACGGACCGGAAAGCGCCGCTGCCCGATGGTGCAACGGTCAGCAGGTATGGAAAGCCGAGCACCTCGCGGAGACGACAGATGTCACCGTTGAAGGAGAGGTGCCGGACGTCTTCGATGAACTGATGTCCGCCGCTGGCGTTCGTTCTGCCCGAGACTCTGGAATCGACGAATTTTATGAGGTGCCAGTCGAGTTGGCCAAGTCCATCACCGGGTTCCGACAGGACGAGGCTGTCCGAGGAGCCCCACCGGCGATCCGACTCGGTATGGACGTCAAGGCCTTCGCGCTCACGCCGGTCGAATACTCCTGGACCGTCACCGAACTGGACGACGAAGACCAATTGCGAACCGTGAGGGCGGAGGCCATACATCAGTTCCATCGCAGCGAGTTTCCCGGCACCCGGCTGTTCAGTCGGGTCGGCACCGATGACAACGACCGGTGGCGAATCGACGGCGGAACTGTGCCGGCGGCCATGGCCATCAGTGGCTTCGATCGGTGGCGGTCCGAATTCGAGGCCACTGTCGCCCGCCGTGTCGCAGAGGTTGCTCCACAGGCGAAACTTACCCTGAACTGGAATTTTCCAGACGCGGAGCAAGGCATGCAGGAGGCAGATAGTCGATGATCCCTCTGCGAGTTGGCATGCGCCGGAGAGCGGGCCCCTGAACGCCGTGTGATCGGCATTACAGCGCGTCGCTCACCGCAGCGAGCTGGCCCTGCGGGGAGCAGCTGCCGATTCGGTGAAGCTTCTTGCCAAGTGCAGAGAAGAGACCCTTGCCCACGCCGAAAGCAGGCCAGGTGCCGTATCAGCGAGGCACAGGCCGCCGTTGCGGACACGTAGGGACAGGGCATCGGCACGGAAATGGGCCGGACGGGTATGGAAAGCGGTGCCGAGGTCGACGGTGACCGGCTGGGCCGGATCCACCTCGATCCGCATCGGCGGACTGAATTCCTCCGGCCACGAGTCGAACAGCGACGTGGTCACCGTAGTCCCTGCCGGTAGCCCTGACAGCCCATCGGCGAGCGCGGGTGAAGCGACCGCCGCGACTGCGAGAGCGCGCGGGGGCTGTGGGCGCGGAACTGGCCCCGCAGAAGCCGGTCCAGGCGGGCGACGATGCCGTCGACGTCGGTGAGCGGCAACGTCGTGCCGAACGCGGCCGCATCGAGCAGCTGCTGGCGGACCGCAGCCAAGGTGGCCGCTGTCCAGCCCGGTCGTGACGTCTGGGGCATGTACCGAACCCTACTCTGATTCGAACAAACTTTCGATCAGTGCACATTGCTGGATGTGTTCGAGTACTGGTCGGCGGCGTGGCTGACCGTCATATCTGTATAGGACATCGGTCACCGAGATCGCGCGGTATGCGGCAGAGGGGACGTTCATCGC
>NZ_JBHXMY010000391.1:0-5687 GCF_042720195.1 Nocardia sp. NPDC058497
GTCGGTATGTGCAGCGGGGCTTTCACCCTCGCCGAAGCCGGGGTGCTGACCGGCCGCACCGTCACGATGCACTGGCAGTGGGCGGCCGAATTCCGGCGCAGATTCCCCGATACGGAGGTCGACGATGCTGTGCTCTTCATCGACGACGGGGACATTCTCACCTCGGCAGGCAGTGCGGCGGCCCTCGATCTAGCCCTGTATCTGGTAGGCCGCGACCACGGTGCGCAGATCGCCACGGCGGTCGCGCGCCGTCTCGTCTTCGCCGCGCACCGCCGGGGCGGACAGCGCCAGTTCATCGAACAGCCGGTGCCACGCGACCCAGGTCCGTCACTCGCATCGACGGTCGAGTGGGCCGAACATCATGCCACCGAACCGATTACCGTCGCCGATATCGCGGCCACCGCCTGCGTGAGCGTGGCAACCCTGCATCGCCGCTTCCGCGCCGAACTCGGTTGCACGCCGCTGGCCTGGCTCACCGCCCGCCGCCTCGACCACGCCCGCAGACTCCTGGAAGCAAGCGACCTTGCCGTGGAGCAGGTCGCGACCGCGAGCGGCCTCGGCACCGCGGTGAACCTGCGCACTCACCTGGCCGCCGCGACCGGTCTCACCCCGACCGCCTACCGCAGACAGTTCCGCACCCGACACGCGTGATCCGCCGGCATCGGCGTATCCGGCGGCTAGACCTGGGCCGACCATCGGCTCGCGCTCGCTCGCGGGAATCAGCCCGTGATCGTCACCCTCCTCGGCGTTCTCCGGGATGCGTAGAGAGCCAGCGGCACCGTGCCGGTAGGGTCCCGGCATGCCCCTCGTCTCGCTCAACGGCATCCAGCTCAACTACGACGTCACCGGGTCGGGACCATTGGTCCTGCTCGTGATGGGGAGTGGCAGTCCTGGCCGCGTCTGGCGCACCTATCAGGTGCCTGCCCTGGTCAAGGCCGGGTTCCGGGTCGCCACGGTGGACAATCGGGGGATTGCGCCGTCTTCGGAGTCGGCGGCCGGGATCACTATGGCCGACCTGGTCGGGGACACCGCGGCGCTGATCGAGTACCTGGGGGCGCCCGCCCATGTGGTGGGTACGTCGATGGGGTCGCGGGTGGTGGCCGAGCTCGCGCTGGCGCGGCCCGAGTTGCTGGGTAAGGCCGTCATGTTCGCTGCCACGGCGCGTCCGCATCCGCCGTCGAGCATGCTCAACCGGGGTGAGCAGGCGTTGTTCGACAAGGGGATTCAGCTGCCGCCCGAGTATGCGGCCGCGGTCAAGGCGATGCTCAATCTGTCCCCGCATACCCTGGCCGATCCGGGCAAGGCGCAGGAATGGCTCGATATCTTCGAATTCACTTCGGGCAAGGGCACTCCGGGCACACGCGCGCAGCTGGGGATGGATCGGTCGCAGGACCGGCGCGAGGCGTATCGGCGGATCACCGTGCCCAGCCTGGTCGTCGGGTTCGCTGATGATCAGATGGTGCCGTCGCGGTTCTGCCGGGAGGTCGCCGAGATGATTCCGGGCGCCCGCTATGCCGAGATCGAGCACTGTGGGCACTACGGCTATCTCGAACAGCCCGACGAGATCAACCGCGTGCTCGTCGAATTCCTCTCCGCCGCTTGATCACCCACCCCGATCGAGCTGCCTGGCCCCGGTTCACGACGGCTGGATCAGCTTGGTCGCCGCGGCCGCCGCGATGGCTTCGGCCGCGGCGCTGAGCGCGGGGGAGTCGAGCTTCCACTGCTGCCAGTACAGCGGGACGTCGATGCGCGCCCTGCCGTTGATATTGACGAGAGTTCCCTCGGCCCTGTCCTTTTCGGTCTGCAAGTCCGGCAGCATGCCCCAGCCCATCCCGAGCCGCACCGCGTCGCCGAAGGCGTTGGAGGACGGCACGAAATGGGTCGGCGGATCGATCGGCCCCGGCGACTGGGCGCGGATGTGCCGGAACTGCAGATCGTCTTTGCGGTCGAATTGGATCATCGGCACATTCGCGTACGAACCCGGTCGCGCGCCGTCGGGAAACCAGTACTGCGCGAAATTCGGCGTCGCGAGTGCCTGGTATCGCATGGCGCCGAGCGGTTCTACCTTGCAGCCGAGCACAGGAGTCGCGGTCGCGGTGATCGCCGCCATGACCGTGCCGTCGCGGAGCAGCTGGGTCGTATGTTCCTCGTCCTCGCGATGCAGTTCGAAGCAGATTCCGCCGGACAGCCGGGCGATCGCGGGCATCACCCAGGTCTCCAGCGAATCGGCGTTGACGGCGATGGCGATCCTGGCGGGGCGGCCCGCGGGGCGATCGGCGCCGCCGAGCTCGCGCGCCGTGTCGCCGGTGAGCAACTCGACCTGGCGCGCCAGCCGCAGCACGGCCAGCCCGGATTCGGTGGCCCGCACCGGTTTCGAGCGCTGCACCAGGATGACGCCTGCCGATTCCTCGAGTGCCTTGATCCGCTGGCTGATCGCTGACGGCGTGACGTTCAACCGCCGCGCCGCCGCGTCGAAGGTGCCTTCGGTGAGTACGGCGTCGAGCGCGCGCAACTGGTCGAGCTGGAGATCCATGTAAGCGATTCTAATGATGGTGAAAAATCATTAGCTGGTCTGAACCTTGGTGGTCTCTTAACGTCGAAAGACGTGACGGCATCTTCCGCGGCACTGGCCGCCCTCTCCGGATTGGGCTTCGGGCTCTCACTCATCGTGGCGATCGGCGCGCAGAACGCGTTCGTGCTGCGTCAAGGTGTGCGCGGACAGCACGTCCTGCCGGTGATCGCCGTGTGTGCCGTCTCCGACATCGTCCTGATCGCGGCGGGAGTCGCGGGCTTCGGCACCGTCGTCGAGGCGGTGCCCGCCATCCTGACCGTCGCCCGGTACGCGGGCGCGGCCTTCCTGCTCGGATACGCGGTGCTGGCGGTGCGGCGGGCGATGAGTTCGTCGGCGCTGATCGCCGACGCCGCGCGCGCCTCGGTGGCCGTGGGCGCCTCGGTGCTCACCTGCCTGGCGCTGACCTGGCTCAATCCGCATGTCTACCTGGACACGGTCGTGCTGCTCGGTTCGTTCGCGAGCACCTACGCGAGTCCGGATCGCTGGTTCCTGGCCGCGGGCGCGATGGTCGCCAGCGTCGTCTGGTTCCTGGCGCTGGGTTACGGCGCGCGTCGCCTCGGACCGCTGTTCGAGCGACCTGCCGCGTGGCGCGTTCTCGATTCGCTGATCGCGGTGATCATGTTCGCGTTGGCGGTCGGCCTCGTCGTCTCCTGACGCAGGCTCAGGACCCGGCTGTCCACGGTGTGACGGGTGGCTTGACCCAGAGCAGCTTCTCGTCCGCGTGGGTGCGCACCGCGGCGGCGTGGCCGGGGTTGCGGGCGGCCCAGGCGTCCTTCTGGTCGAGCAGGTCCGCGACGACCTGCCAGGTCTCGCCGGTGCTCGGCGGATTGGTGTCGGCGGCCCTGGCCAGCTTGCGCAGGGTGGCCGCGGGCAGGGCGAGGAGTTCGGCACTGCGGATATCGCGCGACCACGCGTAGCCGGCCAGCCGGCGGGCCTTGGCGACGCGGCTCGCGGTGGCGGCGTCGGAATGCGCGTGATCGGGTGCCTGATCGGCGGAGTCTGGCACGGGCCGATTCTACGACGAACGCCCGCGCTCCGGTCGGCGATGACCGGGGCGCGGGCGTTCACCCGTCAGGTGGCTCAGTAGGCGCTGTTGACGTTGTCCATCGAGCCGTAGCGGTCCGCGGCGTAGTTGCAGGCCGCGACGATGTTGGAGACCGGGTTCCAGACGTCGAACGGGGTGCCCTCGACGTGGTACGCGGCAAAGGTGGGGTCGATCACCTGGAGCAGGCCCTTGGAGGGGATGCCCATCGCGGCGTTGGAGTCCCAGAGGTTGATCGCCTGGGGGTTACCGGTCGACTCGCGCATGATGTTGCGGTGGATGCCCTCGTAGGAGCCGGGGATGCCCTTGGCGGCCATGATGTCGAGGGCCTCACGGATCCAGCCGTCCAGGTTGTCCGCGTACACCGGCGGGGCGGGGGCGGGCTCGGGCATCGGGGCCGGGGCGGCCTCGGGAGCAGGTGCGGGGGCCGGAGCGGCCTCCGGCGCGGGGGCCGGAGCCGGGATCGCCTCGACGGCGGGGGCGGCGGGGGCGGCGGCGACGGCGGGGATGCTCTCCGCCTGCTCGACGACCATGGCGGCACGCTCGGGGACGCTGTCGTCGGCGAAAGAGACGGCGGAGGACGCGGCTACGGCGACCAGACCGACCGCGGCGACCGCCACGGTGAACGCCTCACGGCGCGAACGACGGCCGATAACGGTGCTGAGCTTGTCTTTGTTGAGCATTGCTTTTCTGTTCCTTCATCTCTGTCTGGCGCCACAGGCCCTGGTGGGGGCGCTGTGGATCGCGCAGCGCGCGCAGCGGCGCACGCCGGTCAGGCGATGTGTTGTTTCTGTCTGTATGGGAATGTGCGACGCTGTCGGGGTCGGACTCGCTCGTCGGCGGTCCGTGCGTCGCACGGTGCTCCACAGCTGGCTGCGGGGAGACCACGCGCTGTTCGGTTCTCGTGCTCCGGAAGTTGGATACCTCGGGGCTAACCAAACCGCAGGTCTGTTTGTGACCTGATTGCAGAATGGTCACGACGGGTTAACGCAAGGTGAACGAAACCTGAACGGCAAACGCTGACGATCTTGGTCGCTCCGCCGGGTAGATGCGGAATCGTTATCTACGCAGGGGCTTTACTGCCGTTTCAGATGTGGCGCGCGTCACAGAAAAAGTTTGCCCAAATCGGGTTTCACGATCATTTGCGCAGCTCCAGCGTGTCCGGATCGGGACTGGTGTGGCGTTGAGCGCCGATGTCCAGGTCGATTTGATAACGGCCTCGTGACCGTTGCCGAACGCGGAGCCCTGACGCAAAAAGACCGCATCCCGGCAGTTTTGGTAACTGCCGGGATGCGGTCTGTTGTGCGCCATCAGGGACTCGAACCCCGAACCCGCTGATTAAGAGTCAGCTGCTCTGCCAATTGAGCTAATGGCGCTTGGTTTGCTCGGATCGCGACTCTAGGAGAGAGCCTCTCGGCTTCTCCGTTCGCCCCGCTCTCCGGTGCGGAACAAACATTAACAGGCTTGGGGCCGGAAAGTGAAATCGGGCTCTGACCAGCGACAACGCGGGCCTGTTCGAAGTGTTAACGATCGGGGGCCCGGCAGGTATCTAACGATTGTGACTTGGTCGTGTCGCGGGGGTCTATCCCGTTGGTCACGGCCGGGCGGGCTGGCAGAATGGCGGGACGACGATCTCGGTCGCCCCGTCGACGCGGATGGCACGAACGATAGGCGTCGGTGGGATCTGCGGCGCACACACGTTATTGCGTCGGTACGGAAACGGGGTTGAGATGGGTAAGAAGCGGGGGCGACCTCGGTCGCTGCGGACGATCGTTCCGGTGGCACTGCTTGCGGTGTTCGCGCTGGGGGCGTCGGCGTGCTCGGCGGCGGAGGGAGCTGGGGTCGAGGTCGCGATCGACCGCAACCCGATCACCGAGCTGATCAAGCCGAAGCTGGTGTCGACGATCAAGGACGGTCAGGTCGGTGTCTCGCCCGGCATGCCGATGGCCTTCCAGGTCGAGGACGGCAAGTTCACCGAGGTCACGCTCACGAACAAGGAGGGCCGTCCGGTCTCGGGGCAGCTGGCGGGCGACGGCCGCTCCTGGGCGACCACCGAGGTGCTCGGCTACGGCA
>NZ_JBHXMY010000392.1:0-1920 GCF_042720195.1 Nocardia sp. NPDC058497
GCGCGACACCGGAGGCGTCGCGCAGATCGATGAAGGTCACGCCACCGTGGTCACGACGCCGGGCCACCCAGCCGGTGAGGGTGACGGTCTGACCGGCGTGCTCGCTTCGCAGCGAACCAGCCAAGTGGGTGCGCAGCACGGTATTCCTTTCGACGACTCGTCGCACCGGCGGAGAAGACCAGGTGCACTGCCATCGTAGTGAGACACGATCCCCGAGGGAAAACCGATATCTCGCCGCGCCGTGTCAAGCTTGTGACGCATGCCCGCCGGCGAGGGTCCGCCTGCGGTGAATCGCGCTGCAGGACAGCTGGACAACCGAGCGAAGGCGAGTACCGCGATGACCTTCAACGAAGGCATGGAGATCGATCCCGGCCGGGCATCCTCCGGCGGCGGCCCCGGTATGGGCGGCAAGCTCGCCGTCGGCGGCGGCGCGGGCGGTCTGATCCTGCTCGTGATCACGCTGCTCCTCGGCGGTGATCCCGGGTCGGTGCTCGGCAATTTCACCGGCGTGCAGGACACCCAGCAGAGTCAGCCGGGCACCGCGGGCACCCCCAGCCATTGCAAGACCGGCGCCGACGCGAACAAGTACGTCGACTGCCGGGTGGTGGCGACCGCGCAGAGCCTGGACGGGGTGTGGTCGCAGGAGTTGCCCAAGCAGACCGGCACCCGCTATGTCGAGCCCCAGCTGGTGCTGTTCTCCGGCGCCGTGTCGACCGGCTGCGGCAATGCCACCAGCGACGTCGGCCCGTTCTACTGCCCCGCCGACCAGACCGCCTACTTCGACACGGCCTTCTTCCAGGACCTCACCGACCGGTTCGACGCCAGCGCGGGCCCGCTGGCCCAGGAATACGTGGTGGCGCACGAGGTCGGCCACCACCTCCAGAACCAGCTCGGCGACATCGGCCGGGCCCAGCGCGACCCGCAGGGCGCCAAGTCCGGCGCGGTCCGCACCGAACTGCAGGCCGACTGCTACGCGGGCATCTGGGCCCATTTCGCCGACAAGCAGCCCGCGCCGGGCAGCACCCAGCCGTTCCTGAAGCCGCTGTCGGACAACGACATCCGCGACGCGCTCTCGGCCGCCAATGCCGTCGGCGACGACCGCATCCAGCGCTCCGCCGGGCGCGGTGTCAACCCCGAGTCGTGGACGCACGGATCGTCCGAGCAGCGCCAGAAGTGGTTCCTCACCGGCTACAAGACCGGTTCGGTCAAGGCCTGCGATACCTATTCCGCGGGTGACCTGAGCAACCCGCCCGGGCTACGCTGACCCCGACGCGACACCGACACATCGTTTTTCGACCGAGGGGAACCCATGCGCCTGACCATGACCGGATTGCTCGTCTGTGCTCTCGCCCTGCCCGGCGTGAGCGCCGTCGCCAACGCCGATCCGGCGCCGCTACCCCTGATCAGCGTGACCACCATCCCCGACGGCTGGACCCAGCGCACCGATCTGCGGCCGGTGCTGCAGGTCTTCGCCGACGGCAAGGCGGTGCATTCCCCGGACGCGGTGAGTAAGGACCGCAAGCCCGAGACCGCGGCCAAGCAGGTGACGGGATCCGTGGCCGAGGACGTGATCTCGGCCGCGCGTGACGAGATCAACGCACTGAAAGAGGTCGACTTCGGCATCCCGTCCGGCGAGGGCAAGGGCACCACGATCATCGATCTGATGCCGGAGGACCTGGTCGGCGATGCCCATCTCGTCGTCTACTCCCCCGACTCCACCGACGGCCTGAACGCGGACCAGCAGGCCGCGCGCAAGCGCTTCACCGACCTCTGCAAGAAGCTGGTCGACGCCTTCAAGGAAAAGCGCTGAGCTGACGACAACGCCGCCCCCGCCACCGGTGGACCGTGTCCGGGGGGGGGGCGGGTGTGCCGGGTTACGCTCTTCGTCGGCCGAGCGGTGGTCCGCGTGGTCCCGCCGCG
>NZ_JBHXMY010000392.1:1930-5672 GCF_042720195.1 Nocardia sp. NPDC058497
CCCACAAACTCAAACCCGGTTGCGCTCCCCAACCCGCCCCCCCGCCCCCCGCCCCGGGGGGGGGGGGGCGGCGTCGTGTGAGCTCAGAACCGGTCTTCGTCGGCGTCGCGTTCGTCCTCGTGGACCGCGCCGATGACCTCGGGCGTGGATTCACCGAGCGGACCGGTGAGATCGTCGTTGCCGGTGCGGCTCTGGTAGGGCTGCACGGTGCGGCCGTGTTCCTCGTCGTTGCTGCGCTGGCCCGCGCCCGCACCGCCACCACCGCCCATGAAGCCGGAGCCGCTGGTGCCCGCGGTCGTGGTGTTGCCGAGACCGGTGCCACCCATCGCGGTGGTCATGACGCGACCGCCGGGCAGTGCCGAACCGGGCACGGCCGTCGTGGCTTTCGGAGTCCCCGTGCTCGGGGTGCCACCACCGGAGCCGCCCGATCCGCCGCGGGCCGTGCCGAGCGCACCGAGCGCTCCGCCGGTACCACCGCTGCCGCCCGTACCGCCCGAGCCGAGGCCCGATGGAGTGGTGGCGCCGGGCGTGGGGGTGGTCGCGGTCGGCGAGGCGCTCGCGGCGGCGGTGGAGTCGCCGCCCGTGCCGGACAACGCGTCTTCGGCCTGGGTGAGCAGCGGTTCGGCGATGTTCTCGGAGGCGGCGCTGAGCACTTCCTCCGGGGAGGGCAGGCCGCTCTGGCCGACGAGTTGCTGCACCACGCCGCCGAGTTGGGAGGTGTGCCCGGCCAGCTGGCCGCGGGTGGTGTTGACGACGGTCACCGCCGAGCCGAGGTGTTCGGTCGCGAGGCCGATCAGGGTGGCCTGGGTGGGCGGCAGCATGATCGTCGGCGCGAGCGCGGTGGCCTGCGCGGCGAAGGTGGTCGCGATCGCCGACAGCTGCGCGTTGCCCGACTGGACGACGGCGGCGGCCTGCTCGGTGAGGGCGGCGATATCGAAGCCGCGCTGGCTGGTGTCCTGCCCTTCGACCTGGGCCTGCTGACTGGCCGTGCTCGCGGCGTCGGAGGCCTCGCCCTCCCACAGCTGCTGGACTGTCTTGAGGCCGCCCTGGGCGACACTCATCGCCGAGTCGATCAGCGTGGACGAATTGCTCAGCAGCGTGGTCGGATCGAGCGAGCCGAAGACACCGGTGCCGAAGCTGCTCAGCAGCTGCAGGATCGGGTCGAACAGCGAGTCGATGCCGGGCAGCGCGGGAATCGACACCCCGTTGAGCAGCGCGGAGACCGGATCCTCGGTCAGCGAGGTCGCGGCGGCCGAGCTCGCGCCGTTGCCCGTGCTCGCCGCGCCGGCGCTCGACGTGCCGGTGAGCGCGCTCTTGGCCGAATCGAACGCGGTCTGCGCGGTGGCCAGTGCGGGTCCGGCGACCTGGGTGAGCGTGCTCTGCACGCCGCTCAGCGCCGCGGACGCGTCGGTGGCGACGCCGGACAGGATGTCCTGCGCGTCGACGGTGCCACCGGTGCCGAGCCCGGACAGACCCGACAGCCCGGCCGGGGAGACCGCGGCGTTCTGGGTCTCCTCGGTGATCTTCTGCGCGAGGGTGAAGACTGGATCCTCGCTGGTCGCGATGTCCTCGGGCAGCTGCATCAGCGGCACGTCGAGGATGGCCTGGGCGCTGTGGTCGACCGGGACGGCGCCCAATGCGGACTGGGTCGCGGCGTCGGCGGTGGCCAGGGCGGTGTCGGGCGTGATGACGCCCGCGTCGCCGCTCAGCGGCTTCATGCGATGCCCCCGATCCCGGCGGCCTGACGCGCCAGGTCGGCGGCGTTGGCGGCGTCGGTCGCGTCGAAGGTCACCGAGGTCTTGAACGCGGCGTCGGAGAGCTTGGAGAACTTGGCCGACAGATCGGTGATGTCCTTGGCCTGCAAGGCCTGCGCGGCGGCGAACATCGCCAGGTAGTCGGCGCCGATGAGCCCGAACACCGGGGTCATCGCGGCGACATTGCCCGCCGCGTCGGTGATACCTGCCGCGGCGATATCCCCCGCCACTGCGGCGTTCGTCGCCGCGAACGCGGTGACGGCATCGGTTTGCACCGAGAGATCGGTCATGCGAATCCCCCAACTCGTCGTGAAAAGCCTGCCCTGAGACCGCGATCGGTGGCCGAGAAACTCCCGTCGCGGCCGCCCGAGGGCGCAGTGCGCCAAATATAACCGAACACCCCGACCACTATCGAGCCGTGTCGACTCCGATCTGCGGGATTCGCTTTCAAAACTAGAACATGTTCTATATCCTCGGCGAAATGAAGGTCGCAGTGACCGGCGCAGCCGGCTACCTCGGAACCAACCTGATCCCGCAGCTCGTCGAGCGTGGCCACGAAGTGGTGGCCATCGATCGCGCCGCACCGACCACGTCCGATCCGGCCGTCACCTGGGTGTCCGGTGACGTGCTCGATCCGGCGTCGATGCGCACGGCGCTGGCGGGCGCCGAGGTGGTCTACCACCTGGTCGCGTTGATCACCCTCGCCGAGAAGAACGATCTGGCGTGGCGGGTCAACACCGAGGGCGTGCGGGTCACCGCGGAGGCGGCACTCGAGGTCGGCGTGCGCCGGTTCGTGCATACCAGTTCCATCCACGCCTTCGACCAGTATCGCGCCGGCGGGCATATCGACGAGACCACGGGCCGCTCCGTCGACCCGGGCCTGCCGGTGTACGACCGGTCCAAGTGGGCGGGCGAGCAGGCGCTGCGCCCGGTGATCGAGCGCGGTCTCGACGCGGTGATCGTCAACCCGACCGGCGTGTACGGCCCGATCGACAACCCGAAGCAGCTGTCCCGGCTCAACCGCGTCACCGCCGACGCGATGCGCGGCCGGGTGCCCGTGATGATCGGCGGCGGTTTCGACCTGGTCGACGTGCGCGACGTCGCCCACGGCCTGATCCTCGCGGGCGAGAAGGGCCGCACGGGCGAGAACTACCTGCTCGGCGGGTACATGACCGAGTTGATCGAGCTGTGCCGGATGGCCGCGGCGCGCACCGGCGTCAAGGGCCCGCGTTTCGCGATTCCGGCGAAGGCGCTCGGCGCCGTCCTACCGGTGGTCGAGCCGATCAGCAGGCGCCTGGGCTCCGACATCCTGTCCAAGGCCGCGCTCGGCGCGCTGCTCTCGGCGCCGATCGTCGACCACGGCAAAGCCGAACGCGAGCTCGGCTACCGGCCCCGCCCGACCGCGGAGACCGTCGCCGACCTGGTCGATTTCCTGCGCGCACCGCGCAACGCCTGACGCCTGACGCTACGCACCCCTACGCCACGGCCGCACCGATGATATCCGCCGTCGCCTGCTGCCCGACGGCGTTGGGGTGCACCGGAGTCGCGTTGAGCTGACCGGGCACCGGCGGCTCGATCCACCGGGTCGCCAGGTCACGGCAGGCGTCGTGTCCGATACTCGGGGTGTAGATGTCGATATAGCTCGCGCCGTTGACTTCGGCCTGGCGCCGCAACGCGGCATTGAGCTCCTTCTCGACATCGCGCGCGTAGGCGATATCGCCCGGGCTGAGCGGAACCTGCGGGTAGCAGCTGCCCGATTCCGGCAGCACCGCCGGATATCCGACGACATACACGCGCGCGTTCGGCGCGAGCGTCCCGATACGCCCGATGGCCGCACCCATCGCGGGCTCGTAGGCGGCGATGTCGTCGCTGAACCGCGATCCCCAGTTGTCGCGACACGGCGTGCCGACGCCGGCGGCATTACCGAGATTGAGCGCTACGCACGAGAGAACCATCGTCTGGAAAAGATTTCCGTCGTTGCCACCGAT
>NZ_JBHXMY010000393.1:0-5670 GCF_042720195.1 Nocardia sp. NPDC058497
GAACTGCACGGTGCGAACGGGTATCTGATCTCGCAGTTCCTGTCCTCGAACGCTAACCTGCGCACCGACCGTTACGGCGGTTCGATCCGCAACCGCATTCGTTTCGCCGTCGAGGCGGTCGCCGCCACTATCGACGCGGTCGGCGCGGCCAGGACCGGAATCCGCCTGTCCCCGGGCGGCGCGTTCTGGGGTGTGGTGGAAACCGATGTCGCCGCGCTCTACCCCGAGTTGCTGACCGAACTCGCGCGCCTCGATCCGGCCTATATCCATCTGGAAGCGACCGTCGACCATGAGGTGCTGCTGGATTTGCGGCGGGCGTGGCCGGGCACTCTCATCATGAACCCGGTGATGCCGATGGGACCGAAGCAGACCGGACTCGCCGATGCCGAGCGCTGGCTGGAACTGGGTGCAGACCTCATCAGTTTCGGTCGCGCCTTTCTCGCCAACCCGGATCTCGTCGAACGATTGCGCAACCACCTGCCGCTCGCCCCGGTGGACGAATCGACCTACTACCAGGGTGGAGACAACGGTTATCTGACCTACCCGGCGCATCGGTACGCCGCCTGAGCCGTTCGCACCCGAGGTCATCCGATGGTTCCGGCAGCCGCACTCTCCCCCGCGCCGGGCCATCGGGTGAGGACGCCTCCGTCCGGGCGCGAACTTCGCACTGATCAGCGCATGCTCCTCCACGGCCGAGGGGCGGACCGGAGGGTGGCTCAGCGGCGCGCCACCTCCATGGTGCATCGCGCCCAGTGCGTCGAGAGGCGTCGCGTCGTCCGCCCAGACCGTCTGGGGCGCTACCTGATCGCTCTCGTCGTCCTCGGCGCCTAAGGCACCGAAACGGGGCGCAGGCAGCTGTCCAACGGTGTGACGATCGAGCACAGAGCGGGGTTACGGGTGGGTCGGTAGCCGGCGGGTACTCCGCCCAGTCCGGCGATGTTCTGGAAGGCCGGGACCGCCGAGGTCGGTCGGCGCGTAAGGCTCGGGTCGGTCTTCACATCGACCGTGTAGAGACCGAATCGCGGCGAATAGCTGCCCCATTCGTAATTGTCGGTGAGGCTCCAGTAGTGGTAGCCGATCACGTCGATGCCGTCGGCTTTCGCGCGCTGAATCCAATAGACGGTGTCGCGCAGATGATCAGCTCGGTCGTATCCGTCGGCGCGCGGTAGCCCGTTGTCGGTCGGCATACCGTTCTCCACCACGTAGAGCGGTAGTCCGGGGAACTTTTCGGCGTAGGCGCGCAGGTCGTAGTAGATGCCTTCGGGTTCGATCGCGTTTTTCCACAGTTCGTCGCCCAGCAGGGCGAGGCTCGGCGGATTCGACAGTGACGCACCGTAATAGAAGTCGATGCCGAGGTAGTCGAGCTTCGCGCGAACTCGATCGATGAACAGCAGATCGGTCAGGTTCTGCACCACCGGGTACTGTGCGACGTTGCTGGTCACCAGCGCATCCGGCTGGCGCAGGTGGATGTAGTCATAGATCACGCTGTGCGCTTGCACCAGCCGCTCGAACATCGGCAACGCATCGACCACACCGATATCGCCGATCTTGATCGATTGCGCGACATAGCCCATCGGCTCGTTGATAGTCACCCACAACGGGTTGTACGGCGCGTAGCGGTCGACGACCCGCCGCATATTGGCCAGCCAATCCGACACCATCGTCTCGCCCGTCCAGCCACCGCGGTCGGCCGCCCAACCGGGAATCACCCAGTGGTCGAGCGTCAGCATCGGACGCATTCCCGCCGCACGAATCTTTCGAACGACATCGTCATAAAAGCGGAAGTTGTTCTCGTCCCACACATCCGGCCGCGGCTGCACCCGCGCCCACTCGATGCTGAGCCGATACACCTCGACTCCGAGATCGGCCGCCAGGTCGATATCCTCGGCGTAGCGGGTGAAGAAGTCGACCGAATCACCGTAGCTGTCGCGAGCCTTCCCCGAATTCGCGTAGCGACTCCAATTGCTGTCCGGCGCATGACCTTCGGACTGGAATCCCGCCATGGACACGCCCCACATGAACTCGGGCCCGAGGGACGGCACAGCAGTAGGTGCGGCCCCCGCACTCCCCGTGCCTGACCCGCTCGCACTCCCGGACCCCGAGCCGCTGTTACCAGCCGGCGCGGCACCAACCGTGCTGGACCCGGTCACGGCGATAGCGACGGCCGACACGATCGCAACGACCATCCGAGACAGTCTCATTCCCGTCAATCCTCCAGGCGATCCAGCGCGTCCCGAGATGGCCAAGCGTCGTCCCCGGCACCGTAATGGACAAACGTCCAGTAGGTGCCACGTTTCATGAAAGCTCGGCCGCTACCGCGGCTATCGGGTTACTTCTCGTACGAACCGCTCGCCGATCCACTGGCCGATCCGCTCCCCAGGATGCACAACGGATTGTCCACCATGGCCGCCTGCGCCGAACCCGACGACGAACCGGTGATCCCGGAGTCGACCGGTGGCGTATTCGGCGCCGGTGCCGCCGGGTTGCCCGAGCCGCCCGTCAACATGGACTCGCCGTCGAGATTCGCGGGAGCCGAGACATCGAGCAGATCCAGCACGGTCGGTGTGATGTCGGCGAGGGTGTACCCGTTGTTCTGCGCTCCCGCCGCGAACCCCGCTCCGCGCGCGATCACGAAACTGGCCGTCTCGTGGGCGCTCTGCCCACCATGCCCACCCTCCGGCTTGTGCCCGTGGTCGGTGGTGACCAGAATCGTCCACCGCTCGTTCGAATGCGAGGCCGCCCGCGCGTCCACCGCGGCAGTGATCTTCCCGACCAGGCCGTCCGCTCGGCCGATGGCATCGCGATACGCCTGCGGCCAGACTCCACGAAGCGTGTGTCCGACGATGTCCACCTGATCGAGGTGCGTGAACAGCAGATCGGTCCCATCCTCGGTGATGGCCGAGACAACCTGCGCGGTGGCATTGGCATCGGCGGTGGTCTCACAGACGCCCGCACCGGTGGGATCGATCTGGGTGACAGCCACCCGGTCGGCCTGCGGGCTGCCGGTGCGCGCGATCATGCCGATCTTGTCCCAGGTCCCGATGGAGGCCGTCGTCAACGCCGGACGCTCCCGCTCCACCTGTGTGAACACCGTCGGATACGGCGCGAAAGCTCCTGCGTTGCAGGTGGATCCGTTGTCCTGAATCCCGTGCTTGTTGTCCCACACGCCGGTCAGCGCCGTCGCCCACGAGACGCACGACATGGTGGTGTGCGGGGCGATGGAGGTGCGTGCCAGGGTGCCCTCCGCTGCCAGGCGGTCGAGGTTCGGGGCGTCGGCCGCCGACACCTCACTCCACAGCGTGCCGTCGATACCGATGACCACGACCTTGTTCACGACCGGAGCGGCCGGCGCGGGCGCTGCAGCGGCGAGTGGGACAGCGGCCAGGGCGGCGGCCGCGAGGATGCGGTGAGTGCGAGACATGCGCGGCACCGTAGCTGCCGAGCGGCCCCGACACACTGCGAATTGGACAATTGACCGTAAGGCCCCGCCCTGTGGGAATCCCCTGTCGCCGACCCGTCTGTCGGCCGAAGCGCCGGCGCGCCGAGACCGATCCCGCCGCCCGCGGCCGACGTCGAACGGTCGGCGTAGTCGGGTCGACCGGGGCTAGTTCACGCGAACGCGGACCATGGGCAGAGTCTCGACGGGGGCGCCGGTAGCGTGCTCGATGGTGGCGCGCAGGTTCTTCCAGGCGCCGGGGTGGCGCTCGACGTATCGGTCCAGTGCGGCGGTGGATTCGGCCTCGGTCATGGGCACGGCGGTCGCTGGGGAGCCGCGACGCAGGCCGCACCAGACCCGGACGCCGGAGTTGGCTCGGATATTGCGGTACCACTGCGCGCGCTCGCCGAAGCCGGACACGATCACATACTCGCCGCGCGCGGGTCGGTCGACGACCTCCAGGACGACATAGCGGCGACCTCCGGTGCGGCGTCCGACGTGTTCCAGCATCAGCAGCCGCGTGCCGAACAGGAAGCCCAGGCCGATCCGGTACAGGGTGATCGGCGAGCGGACGAACCATCTCGTCTGCAGAGCGCGGCTCCCGAGGCGCGCGAAGGTGTCGGACAAGGTCATGGTGGTCCTCCTGCCGTTCGGTAGGAAGTGCCACCCAACCCGCAGCGATAGATGGTCAGGACTTCTGCGGCCCAGCGGCGGAGGCCGTCGGCCGATAGCGGGTCGACGCCGAGCACGTCGGCGAGGCGGGTTCGCAATATCAGCACGGCCAGGTCGTTGGCGAGAAGAAATGCTGCACGCACTGCCGGGTCGGCGCCTGCATCCGCGTGTCCAGCCTTCCGCAGATCGGTCAGCGCGTCCGTCGCGACGAGATGGAGCCGGCGGAACAGCATCGTCCCCGGCTCACCGCCGGACAGCAACATGTGCCCGAGATAGGCCGGGATCGGCGAGTCCGGCGGCAGCGCCGCCGCAACCAGTTCCACGACCGAGGCCGGGGCTAACGGGTCGGCCCCGCCGGTCGCCTGGCCGAGCATCTGCTCGAAGACCGCGACCACATGCTCATCGACCACAGCCCGCAGCGCCTCTTTGGTGCCGTAGTGCCGCATGATCAGCGCCGGCGAGACGTCGGCGGCGGCCGCGATCTCGCGCACGGTCACCGCATCGGACCCACGCTCGGCGAACAACCGCAACGCCTCGTCCCGGATCCTCGCGCGGGCTGTCCGGTCTTCGGAGGGTGAACGCATGTTTACTATAGTAAACATATGTTCACCAGTTGGCGCTGGCACGACGGAACTGGTCACCGGCTGAAGCCCGATCGAGTTCCCCGACCTCGCCGGGCCAGCCGCCCCGGAGCGGAAGACTCGGCATGGCGTTCTCGGTGCACCGCCGGCAGACCGCCGCGCTACGAGGTATCCGAGGCCTCGCGATGCACCACCTGGGCGTCGGTCCCGGGCGACATGATGCTCTCGTGGCCATCTTCAGCCCGCACCCGGTACGGAGGCGCGCCGTCGTGGCCGAGTACTTCGACGATCTCGACAACATGATCGTGTTGCCCGACAACCCTGCCGTGCACGACTAGCCGGTCGCCCTTTGCTGCATACATGCGTAGCCTCCTCGTCGACGCTGACTGATCTCCCGAATCCAACGGTACGACTGGTACGAATTCTCAGCTAGCCCTGATCGTAGCGTCGCGGAGTCGCGGGCTTCAGGCGCTGATCGGCGCCGCCGTCACTCCGTAGCCGAGGTTGCCGAGGACTTCGCTGGTCGCCTTCGCGAAGTTCAGGGTGATGAAGTGCAGGCAGGGGGCGCCCTCGCCGATCAGGCGTCGGGTCATCTCCGTCGCGATTGCTATCCCCTCGGCACGCACAGCCGCACGGTTCTCCTCCGGCCCGTCGCCGGCGGCGCGGCGCAGGCGTTCCAGCACCCGCTTCGGGAGCGCCCGGCCGCTCAGCTCTTCCGCGCGCTGCACGGTGCGCAGCGAGGTGATCGGCATGAGCTCGGGGATGATCGGCTTGGCGCCCTCGATCGGGTCGAGCGCGACGGCCCGGTCGCGCAGCCGCAGATAGTGCTCGACGTCGAAGAACATCTGCGTGATCGAATACTCCGCGCCCGCACGCAGTTTCGCGACGAGGTGGCGGGTGTCGTGGTCGAGGTCGGGCGAGCGGTGGTGGCCCTGGGGGAACGAGGCGACACCGACGTGGAAGTCGCCGAGGTCGCGCACG
>NZ_JBHXMY010000394.1:0-5665 GCF_042720195.1 Nocardia sp. NPDC058497
GCGCCGGATTGCACGGGGGAAGCAGACTTCGTCGAACGGGCTAATTGAGGATGACGTTGAGTACGACGACCACCAGCCCGAGGGTGGTGTTGGCGATGCCGACCCCGCAGGCGCCCCACGGGGAGTATCCGCCCACCCGCGCCGCCACCACGCCCCAGCAGAACAGGATCGCGGCATTGAGGCCGAGCGCCGCCGTGGTGTAACCGGGCGTCACCGACCCGTCGGAATGGAACACATCATCGCTCCACCCCGCGAAATGCGCGAGCACCAGCACGATCAGCGTCGGCACGCACGCGATGACCATCGGTATCCCGGTGAGCATGCTGCGACCGAGATCGACCCAGAACCCCGACTTGGACCCAGCCTGGTGAGTGGACATATGCTGGCCGTAGCTGCGCGTGACCGCCGCCATGGCCACACCCACCACGATCCACGCCGCCGCATACATCGGTGTCTGATCCGCAGGAACAGCCGCCAGCATGACACTGGCGAGCACCGTACCCACCACCCCACCGTAGAGGTCGTTCACCTGTAGCTGCACATTCGCCGATGGTAGGTGAGCGGCACACACTCGCCCGTGTGCCACGTAGGGAAGCTGGTCACGAACAGTCGGACGCGTTGCGGATCCTGCGGAGCATGATTCATTCCCTGCGCGAAGGCAACGACGGCGCATAGCTCGCTCCCCGGCGCACCACCGGAGACAGCGAGTCACGGCGTCGGAACTTCTCACATCGCCAGCACCACTCCCACCGCGGCCGCGACGAAGACCGCCACCAACAGCACCGCAACGACGACCGCGGCAACACCGGTCGGCGGAAAATGGCGGCTGGTGCGCGGCTCCGGAGCCGACAATCCCGATGTCTGGGCAGATTCCGGAGGGGTCGATCCGGGTGCCACACCACCTCCTGGTTCCAGGTCGGGGGTGTTGGCCGGATCAGGATCCATGGAATTCATCTCTACTTACCTCCTCGCCATCATCGTCTGCTCCGTAGACACGTCGCCACTGACATCGTGCGACTCGAGCTGCCGAAGCCGACTCGTCATCGGATCACCTACCACAGCAATAGACGCTGTCATCGTCTTCAATCAGGTTCCCGCCACGCGGGTCGCATGACCATCGTCTGGTGTACGCGGCGGGCCACCGCTGCTACCACCGGCAAATCGAATCTGTCCGCAAGCCGCCACCCGCCGATGAGTTCTCGCCGCTGGACACGTCAATACCGGTATGACGACACACACGCTCGAAACCCCCGGCGCAGCACTCACCTACGACATCCACGGGCCACTCCCGACCGCCGATGAGCGGCCGCCGCTGCTGATGATCGGTCTCCCGATGAACGCCGACGGTTTCACCGCCCTCGCCGCGCATTTCCCCGATCGCACGGTTGTCACCTACGACCCGCGCGGACTCGGCCGCAGCGTCCGCACCGACGGCCAGGTCGACAACGTCCCCGCCGTCCACGCAGGCGATGTGCACGCCGTCATCGAGGCTCTCGACTGCGGCCCGGTCGAGATCTTCGCCAGCAGCGGCGGGGCCATCGTCGCGCTCGCGCTCGTGAGCGCCCACCCCGACGACGTGTCCATCTTGGTGGCGCATGAACCGCCGCTGCTGTCCGTGCTCCCCGATGCCGCGGCGGCCGAACGTGCGGCGGCCGGGTATCGCGACGCCTATGCGGCGAAAGGCTTCGGCGCGGGAATGGCGGCCTTCATCGCGATGACATCCTGGCAGGGCGAGTTCACCGACGACTATTTCGCCGCGCCCGCCGCGGATCCCGCGATGTTCGGCCTGCCTGCCGAGGACGACGGTTCCCGCGACCATCCGCTGCTGTCGCAGCGGTCCCGGCCTGTCCTCGACTACCGCGCCGACATCGCCGCTCTCACCGCGGCACCGACCCGGATCGTCCTCTGCTACGGCGACGAATCGACGGGCACGGTCACCGAGCGCACCTCGACGGCGCTCGCCGACCGACTCGGTCAGCAGCCGGTTCTGTTCCCCAGCCATCACGGCGGCTTCACCGGTCCCGAGTCCGGCTACCCGGGCCAACCGGAGGATTTCGCCCGGACCCTCCGGGGAGTCCTTGACCGCGCAGTGTCACGTGCCTGATCGTTCGCGGTGGTGGACGCCAAGGCCGAGCCCGGCATCAAGTTCACTGCCTTGGAGCCTGGCTTCACCGAATTCCGGCGTGGGGTTCCGCGGCCGCATCGTCGCCTGCGCCGCGTTCCGCTCAGCCAGGCGGCTGTGCCCCCTCGTCATCCCGACCGTGCCGACTTCCGGTGTAGGCGCTCTCGCGGATCCGGTTGATCACGTCCGGGACCAACGCCACCTCGGCGGGACGGTTGAGGACCGGATCGAAGAAATCGGTGCGGTGCTCACCCGGTTCGGCTCGGCGCAGATCCAGTTCACCGATGGTCTCGGCGGGACTGCCGAGCCCGTCAGCGGTGAGGGTGTAGCGAATCACCTGGTCGTCGAGATAGTCACCGACGGCTTGCAAGGACGCCGTGTTCGGCAGGGCCTCGGCGTCGAGCGGCTCGGCGAACAGCCACGCCGGTGACGCGTCGGCGAACCGGTACGGCAACAGCGAGCCGAAACAGGCGGTGGACCAGCCGCGTGCAGGAGTGAAGACGAATCGGCCGAGGGTGCCGCGGCCAGTGGTCGCCAAAGCGAAGTCCCACGGGTGATCGTCGCGGTCGAGCACCCGAAACGCCAACCCGAGGACATCGGGCACCCCGACCGGACTACCGAATCCCTTCGACAGTCGCGCGATCACCGCCCGATCACCTGCACCGAACCACGGCTCGTACTTCTGCGCGGCCCGGAACCGCCCGGCGAGGCGGACTCCCCGCGGATGAAACACCCGCGCGTGGCGCACGCGCGCCGCGGTCTGAAAGGCCGCGGCGACGACGGCGTTCGGCAGGTCGGTGAGCCCGCGTACTTCGATCAGTGGTGCTGACCTGCGATCATGGCCGTCGGCCTTCGCCTGCGCGGCCGGATGAGACTGGGCGGCAGGGTCGGGGAACGCGCGTTTGCTGTAGTCGGATCGGATGTCGGTCTCGGCGTCGTCGTCGGAGAGCGGTTCCGGTTCTCGCCAGTCCTCGACACGACCCGTACCTCTGAGGGACTTGACCAGCTCGTCGGCCAGCTCCTCGTCGTGGGCGGGTCCATGCTTGGTGTTGCCTCGTTCGATACCCAATTCGACCTCCTCGTATGGCCGTCACCGACGCGCCGGGTACAGCGACATCACCTCGCGCATACCCGCCGCCGCGGTTCCGAACCGATCGCTGACAACTGGACACACCACGGCATCGAACCCGGCGCAGAGCTCAGTCGGCGGCCACCTCGCCGCGGTCTCCACTCCAGAGTGTGTGGAATTTGCCCTCTGCGTCGATGCGCTCGTACGTATGGGCGCCGAAGAAGTCGCGCTGGCCCTGGGTCAGAGCGGCCGGCAGACGTTCTGCGCGCAGTGCGTCGTAGTAGGACAGCGAGGACGCGAACGCCGGGACCGGGATCCCGAGCAGGGTGGCGGTGGACACCACGCGCCGCCAGCTATCGATCGCGGTCTCGATCGCCTGGCGGAAGTACGGCGCGAGGATCAAGCTCGGCAGGGCGGGGTCCTGCTCGTAGGCTTCCTTGATCCGGTTCAGGAACCGAGCCCGGATGATGCAGCCGCCGCGCCAGATTGTCGCCAGATCACCGGGGTTCAGATCCCAGCCGTACTCGGCGCTGCCCGCGGCGATCTGGTCGAAACCCTGTGCGTAGGCGACGACCTTGGACGCGTACAGCGCCTGCCGGATGTCCTCGGTGAACTGCTCGACATCGGTGGGCTTGTCGGCGAGTATGCCCGACGCGAGACCCACCGCGGCTTTGCGCTGAGCGCGGGAGCCCGACAGCGCCCTGGCGAAGACCGCCTCCGCGATGCCGGTCACCGGCACACCGAGATCGAGCGCGGACTTGACCGTCCAGCGGCCGGTGCCCTTCTGCTCGGCTGCGTCGACGATGACGTCGACCAGCGGACTGCCGGTCTTCGCGTCGACCTGCGCGAGCACCTCGGCGGTGATCTCGACCAGATAGCTCTCCAGGTCCCCGGAGTTCCACTGCGTGAACACGTCCGCGATCTGCCCGGCGTCGAAGCCGAGCGCGTCACGGAACAGGTGGTATGCCTCGCCGATCAACTGCATATCGGCGTATTCGATGCCGTTGTGCACCATCTTGACGAAGTGCCCGGAACCGTCGGGGCCGATGTGGGTGCAGCACGGTGTGCCGTCGACCTGCGCCGCGATCGACTCCAGCAACGGGCCGAGCGACTCGTAGGACTCCTTCGGCCCGCCCGGCATGATCGCGGGACCGTTGAGTGCGCCCTCCTCGCCGCCGGAGATACCCGCCCCGACGAAGTTCAGGCCGCGCTCGCTCAGGGCGGCCTCGCGGCGGATGGTGTCGGTGTAGAGGGCGTTGCCGCCGTCGATGATGATGTCGCCCGGCTCCATCACGGCGGCCAGCTCCTCGATGACGGTGTCGGTCGCCTCACCCGCCTTGACCATGATCAGCACTCGCCGCGGCTTCTCCAGCGCGGCGACGAACTCCTCGACGGTCTCGGTGCGGACGAAATCGCCGTCACCGCCGTGCTCGGCGAGCAGCGCGTCGGTCTTTGCCACGGAACGGTTGTGCAGTGCGACGGTGTAGCCGTGCTTGGCGAAGTTGCGGGCAATGTTGCTGCCCATCACGGCCAGGCCGGTGACACCGATGTGTGCACGCGCGGTCGAGGTCGACATTGATCAGCTCTCTTCGTTCGGCGGGTTCGATGGGCGCGGAAGACAGATCCTTGGCAGGCAAGTTACCGGGTGGCGGTCCGCCGCCGAACACTTACCACCGTGGCCGGTGCTCCGCGCGGAACCGGGCGTAGCCCGCGTGTCGGCGGTCGCTGCTAGTGTCGGTCGAGTTCTGACACGGGGTGCCTCGCGACCACGAGGCTGAGAACAGACCCGCTGAACCTGTTCAGGTAATGCTGACGAAGGGATGTCACAGTGTTGCGCGCCCACACCACGAATACCGGCCTTTTCACCGCTCATCTCTGGGACCGGACCAAAGTCCTGCGGAGCGCGATCGACGACCTGGAATTCCTGCGGCACCTCGGTGAGGGCACTTTGCCGCTCGAGGTGTTCCGCACCTACATCGAGCAGGATTCGCTGTATCTCACCGGGTACTCGAAGGCGCTGGCGATTCTCGCCGCCAAGTCGCCGGACCCGCAGACCGCGGCCTTCTGGGCGACCTCGGCCGCCAACGCCGCCGCTGTCGAGTCGGCCATGCACGACCAGATGCTCACCGGTGGAGTGCTGCCCCCTCGGCAGGGCGAGCCGGAGCATTCGCAGACCTGCCTGGCCTATGTCTCCTACCTGATCGCCGCCGCCGCGACCGAGTCCTACGCCGTCGCCGCGGCGGCCGCGCTGCCGTGTTTCTGGATCTATGCCGACGTGGGACGCGACCTGGCCGAGAGCGCCGCGAAGGTGATCGCGGCGGACCCCGCCCACCCGTACGCCCAGTGGGTCACCACCTACGGCGCGGCGGAGTTCCAGCAGGCCGCGGCCACGGCTCGATCGCTGGTCGACGCCGCTGCCGAGTCGGCGAGCGAGCAGGAACCTGACTCTTATACACATCAGTCGCTGCCGACGA
>NZ_JBHXMY010000395.1:0-5655 GCF_042720195.1 Nocardia sp. NPDC058497
GGTTTCGGGTCGAGGTCGAGGGCATCGAGAACATCACGGACAACGGTGGCGCGCTGATCGTCGACAACCACGCCGGCACCGTGCCGCTCGACGGGCTGATGCTGCAGCTGGCCATCCACGACAAGCATCCGAACCGGCGCGCGCTACGGCTGCTGGCCGCCGACCTGATCTTCGAGCTGCCGATGCTGGGCGCGCTGGCCCGCAAGGCCGGGCACACGCTGGCCTGCCACCCCGATGCCGAGCGCCTGCTGCGCTCCGGGCAGATCGCCGGCGTGTTCCCCGAGGGCTTCAAGGGCGTCGGCAAGAACTACGCCGACCGCTACAAGCTGCAGCGCTTCGGCCGCGGCGGGTTCGTCTCGGCGGCCGTGCGCACCGGTGTGCCGATCATCCCGTGCTCGATTGTCGGCTCCGAGGAGATCTACCCGAAGCTGGCCGACATCAAGCCGCTGGCCCGCCTGCTCGGCCTGCCCTACTTCCCGGTGACCCCGCTGTTCCCGCACCTGGGCCCGCTGGGCGCGATCCCGCTGCCGTCGAAGTGGTACATCGAGTTCGGCGAGCCGATCGCCACCTCGGCCTACGAGCCGGAAGAGGCCGACGACCCGATGACGATGTTCGAGGTCACCGACCAGGTCAGGGAAACGATCCAGCAGACCCTCTACAAACTGCTGGCCAAGCGCCGCAATACCGTGCTGGGCTAGGACGCAACCCGCTGATCACGCGAGAACATGGGTAACTCCCCAACCACCTTCCAGCTGCCCCATGCCTGACGCGAGCCCGAGAACAGACTGCCGAGCTCCCGGACGGCACACAAAATTCCCGGGGAGGCGGGTCAGTCTGCTCGCTTGCGGGTGATCGCTGCCGCGACGGCACCGCCTGCCGCGCCGAGTGCGAGCGCGGTGGGGACGCCGATCTTGGCGGCCTTGCGGCCGGTGCGGAAGTCGCGGATCTCCCAGCCCCGGTTCTTGGCGACCTCGCGCAGATCCGAGTCGGGGTTGATCGCGACCGCGGTGCCGACCAGCGACAGCATGGGCACGTCGTTGTGGCTGTCGGAGTAGGCCGTGCAGCGCTTGAGGTTGAGGCCCTCGCGGATGGCCAGGGTGCGCACCGCGTGCGCCTTGCCGAGGCCGTGCAGGATGTCGCCGACCAGCCTGCCGGTGAACTTGCCGTCGACGCTCTCGGCGACCGTGCCAAGGGCGCCGGTCAGTCCGAGGCGCTTGGCGATGACGTTGGCCAGCTCCACCGGCGTCGCGGTCACCAGCCAGACCTGCTGGCCCGCGTCGAGGTGCATCTGGGCGAGCGCGCGGGTGCCTGGCCAGATCTTGTCGGCGATGATCTCGTCGTAGATCTCCTCGCCGAGCGCGGCGAGTTCGGCGGTCGGGCGGCCCGCGATGAAGCTGAGCGCCTTCTCCCGGCCCGAGGCCATGTCGGAGGAGTTCTCCTTGCCGGTGACCCGGAACTTCACCTGCTTCCAGGCGACATCGACCAGGTCGGAGGTCTTGAAGTATTTGCGGGCGGCGAGCCCGCGGGCGAAGTGCACGATCGAGGCGCCCTGCACCAGGGTGTTGTCGACGTCGAAGAACGCCGCCGCCGTGAGATCGCGCGGTACCTCAGGGCCCGCGTCGTCGCCCTGTTCGGCGAGCTCGGCATCGTGCAGGGTGAGCGCGGCGTCGGCACTGGCCTCACCGGCCAGGTTGGCGCGCAGCTCCTCCTCGCTCGGCCCGAACGGGCTGCGCGGCAGCCGCGCGAACTGTTCCTGCAGTTCCTGGCCGAGGCGGCTTGGCTGCCACCGCGCAGGGAACTCCCCGAATCGCCCTGCGACGAATCCGGCCCTAGCCACCTTCGAACGTTCCGGCACCAGTACCCTCCGCTAGTCGCGCGAACCATGTCCACAGTAACCGGATTCACCGACAACCCGTGGCGGGCCCGGGGATTAAATAGAGCTCATGACTAATCCCACACCCACCGTGACCCTGTTGACGCGCGCCGGTTGCGGCCTGTGCGGCATCGCACTGGCGCAATTGGAGACGATCTGTGGTGATTTCGGTCTCCCGGTGCACACCGTAGACGTCGACGAAGCCGCCGTCAGCAACCCTGGACTGCGTGCCGAATACGGCGATCGGCTGCCCGTGGTCCTGTTGGACGGCCGTGAACACAGCTATTTCGACGTCGACGAGCCACGTTTGCGGGCCGACTTGAGCCGTTTCGCTGGTCGCGGCGGAAAATGAGGCCAATTTCACCGACTTTGTGAACGCCTGCACAAGCGGTTACGGTGGTGGCACGCAATCCGCACCGCCGCACCGAGCAGCGGCGGTGGCCGGGTTTGTACCGCCCCCCATGGCACCGGTCGCTCACTAGCGACGCAGCGACCCACAACCGGTGAACGAACGACAGGAACCGGACCGCGATCAGGCCCGGCACGAGGAGCCGACGACGTGACAGAGCAGCATGAGACGCCAGGTGGCGTCTCCGGCAAGGCTCTTCAGAGGGATATCCCCCAGGCCACGGTGACTCGTCTTGCTACTTATCTCCGGGTTCTCGCCGGGTTGGCCGACGAGGGTGTAGCCATCGTATCGAGTGAGGAACTCGCTGTCGCGGCGGGTGTCAATTCGGCCAAGCTGCGCAAGGATCTTTCCTTCCTCGGACCCAACGGCGTGCGGGGTGTCGGCTATGACGTAGTCAAGTTGCGCACCAGGATCGAAGATGTGCT
Source organism: Nocardia sp. NPDC058497 (assembly GCF_042720195.1). Classification (NCBI taxonomy): domain Bacteria; kingdom Bacillati; phylum Actinomycetota; class Actinomycetes; order Mycobacteriales; family Nocardiaceae; genus Nocardia; species Nocardia sp. NPDC058497. The sequence continues at coordinate 2,708 of NZ_JBHXMY010000395.1, forward strand.
CGGTCTGTCCCAGGGACATCGGGTGGTGCTGATCGGTGCGGGCAATCTGGGCCGCGCCCTGGTCGGCTACGGCGGTTTCGGGGTACGTGGCTTCACCGTGGTCGGGATCTTCGACAACGACCCCGCGGTGATCGGCCAGGCGTACGCCGGTCTCGTCGTGCGCGATATCGAGCAGCTCACCGAGCAGATTCCGGCGCTCGCGCCGACCATCGCGGTGCTCGCCGTGCCGGACGAGGCCGCCCAGGACGTGTGCGACCGGCTCGTCGCCGCCGGGCTCCCGTCGATCCTGAGTTTCGCCCCGTGTGCCCTGCGCGCGCCCGCCCATGTGGAGGTTCGCCGCGTCGACCTGGCGATGGAGCTGCAGATGCTCTCCTTCGACGCCGCCCGCAACGACGCGCCCGCCCTGCCCGAGGTGGCCCAGGCCGGGTCCGGCCGGATCGCGCGCCGGGTGCCGACGCAGAACCATCCCGCCCTCACGCACCCCGCGCCGGTCGAACCGGCGCGCGGCAGGCCGCAGCGCCGCACCGCGCCGCACTCGGCCACCCCGCATTCGGCAACGGAGCCAAGCACCAAGGGATCGGTGATCACGCCATGAGCGAGCGCCAGCGAGCGAATCAGCAGTTCAGCGCGCGAACGCGCATGACGGAGCCGAGCGCCAGCGAGGTGCAGTCATGAGCGTTCTTCTCGTCGGAATTTCTCATCGGAGTGCCCCGGTCTCGGTGCTCGAGAAGGTCGCCATCAGTGAGGCCGACCGCCCGAAGCTGGTCGACCGGCTGCTCGAGTCGACCCATGTGTCCGAGGCGATGATCGTCTCCACCTGCAACCGCGTCGAGGTCTACGCCGTGGTCGACGCCTTCCATGGCGGGCTCGGCGAGGTCAGCGAACTGCTCACCAAGCATTCCGGGTTGCCGCTCGGCGATCTGACCAGGCACGCCTACGTGCGCTACAGCGAGGCCGCGGCCGAGCACCTGTTCGCGGTCGCCAGCGGCCTGGACTCGATGGTCGTCGGCGAGCAGCAGGTGCTCAGCCAGATCCGCAGCGCCTACGCCAGCGCCGACGGCCAGCAGGCGGTCGGGCGCACCCTGCACGAGCTGGCCCAGCACGCGCTGCGGGTCGGCAAACGAGTGCATTCGGAGACCGGGATCGACAGGGCCGGCGCCTCGGTGGTGTCGGTGGCGCTGGACCGGGCGCGCGGCATCGTCGGCGATCTAGCGGGCCGCACCGCGGTGGTGCTCGGCGCCGGTGCGATGGGTGGGCTGGCCGTCGCGCATCTGTCGCGGGCCGGGATCGGCCGGATCGTCGTCGTCAACCGCACCCTCGACCGCGCGCAGCGCCTGGCCGAGACCGGTCGCAGCATGCACGGCGTCGACGCCGAGGCCGTCGAGATGTCGCGCCTCACCGAGGCGATGGCGGCCGCGGACGTCGTCATCACCTGTACCGGCGCGGTCGGTGCGGTCGTGACGCTGGCCGACACCCACCGCGCGCTCGCGGACCGGGCCCGCACCGACGCCGCCGAACATCCGCTGGTCTTCTGCGACCTCGGTCTGCCCCGCGATGTGGAGCACGCCGTGGCGGGTCTGCCCGGCGTCGCCGTCATCGACATCGAATCGCTGCAGCGCGATCCGGCCGCGGGCGCCGCGGCCGACGACACCGCCGCTGCGCGTCAGATCGTCGCCGACGAACTCGCGAAATATCTTGCCGGGCAACGCATGGCGGAGGTCACCCCCACGGTGGCCGCATTGCGTCAGCGCGCCGCCGAGGTGGTGGAGGCCGAACTGCTCCGCCTGGATTCGCGGCTACCCGACTTGGCCGATCCGGCTCGCGACGAGGTGGCGCGCACCGTGCGCCGCGTCGTCGACAAGCTGCTGCACGCGCCGACGGTGCGCGTCAAGCAGCTGGCATCGACGCCGGGTGGCGACAGCTACGCCGAGGCGTTGCGTGAGCTGTTCGAACTGAAACCCGGTGCGGTGCAAGCGGTTGCCGCTCCCATGGAGGTCGCTGCGGGCGAGTCCGCGCTGGCCGACGACTTCACCGCAGGACACCTCGGCGATGGGCAGGACTCATGATCACCACAGTGCAGGAAGAGGACACCGTGACCGCAGGCAGCAGCAGTGCGCCGTGGCGGATCGGCACGCGCGGCAGCCTGCTCGCGCTGACACAGGCGGGCACCATCCGTGACGCGCTGATCGCGGCGGGTCAGCCCGCCGAACTGGTCGTGATCAAGACGCCCGGTGATCTGTCGTCGGATCCGGTCCAGAAGATCGGCGTCGGCGTGTTCACCTCGGCGCTGCGCGACGAGCTCGCCGCGGGCAGCATCGACATCGCGGTGCACTCCTACAAGGACCTCCCCACCGCGCAGGATCCGCGCTTCACCATCGCCGCCATCCCGCCCCGGGAGGACCCGCGCGACGCGCTGGTCGCCCGCGACGGACTGGTCCTCGGTGAACTGCCCGCCGGTGCCAAGGTCGGCACCTCGGCGCCGCGGCGCGCCGCCCAGCTGCGGGCGCTCGGCCTCGGCCTCGACATCGTCCCGCTGCGCGGCAACATCGACTCCCGGTTGCGCAAGGTGAGCGAGGGCGAACTCGACGCCATCGTCATCGCCCGCGCCGGTCTGTCCAGGATCGGGCGGACCGACGCGATCACCGAATCGCTCGAGCCGGTGCAGATGCTGTCCGCTCCCTCGCAGGGCGCCCTCGCGGTGGAATGCCGCAGTGACGACCCGCAGCTGATCGAGATCCTCGCCGGTCTGGACGACGCGCCGACCAGGGCCGCCGTGCTGGCCGAGCGTTCGCTGCTCGGTGAGCTCGAGGCGGGCTGCACCGCGCCGATCGGCGCCCGCGCCGAGGGCGGCGCGTCGATTGGCGCTGGCCGCCGCCGGGGGGGGTTAAACAAACCCCCGCCCCCCCCCCCGGGGGGGGGGGGGGGGGGGGGGGGGTGGGTGTGGGTGT
>NZ_JBHXMY010000396.1:0-5638 GCF_042720195.1 Nocardia sp. NPDC058497
GCCACCCCCCCCCCTGGATCTCCGGCTCTTTGATGGGGCGCACTACGCAAACCCACCCCGCGACAAACCTCTTCCACAACCCCCCCCCCCCCCCGGGCGGGGACCCACCCCTCTGGTGTGGGGGCCCCCGTCCGCCTTTACACAGCTCTCAGATCTGGACAGACGATCACCAGGCCTTCACGGCACCATCGGCCGAGAAGGAAAATCCCGCAGAGCCTGTTGATCTTGATCCCGGGGGCTCGTCCGACCTAGTCGGTGCTGGTCGACCCCGCGGACAGCAACCGCGTCGCGATGGCGCGCGCGGCATCGACTCGCGCCGTATCGCCGATCTGCCGGGCGATATTGGCCGCACTGACGACCGCGTCGAGCTCGAAAACCAGGAGTTCGGCGTCGATACCGGCGAAGTCGCCGACCGCCTGGGCCTTGCGGATCTCCGCGGCCAATATGGCAAGCCACTCGTCGTGGTCGGCGACCACGGCGTCGCGGACGGGGCCCGACTTGCTGCTGAATTCGGTCAGCGTGGCGACGCGGAAGCAGCCGCCGGGAAAGGGTGGCTGCTCGATGTGGGTGAACCAGCGCTCGATCAGCGCCCGTACCCGGCCCGCGCCGCGTGGTTCGCGCAGACTCGGCGCGATCACCCGTTCGACGAACACCTCACGGGCGGTCTGCACGGCGGCCAGCTGGAGCGCTTCCTTGGTGCCGAAGAGCGTGGCGATACCGCTCTTGCTGATACCCAAGTCGGTGGCGAGCATGCCGATACTGAGGCCGTCCAGGCCTTCGACGGAGGCGAGCTCCGCGGCGCGGCGAGCGATGGTCGCCCTGGCTCGGGCGCCCTTGGCGAGTCGTTGATCGCCGGGCTCGGTCTGGGTCATGGCTGCCATTGTTCCACCATCCCTTGCATAGGTGAACGATCGGTCGTACTTTAATGTACGAACGATCGTACGTTCTTATTCCCCTCTGTGAAGGAATCCCTCCATGACCGACGTTTCCGCGCGGCCCGAAGGTTCGCCGACCAGCACGGGCACCGACGCCGCGGGCCGCACGCTGGCCGTGGCGATCGGCGCCGCGTTCATCGCCCTGCTCGATCTGTCCGTGGTCAATATCGCCTTCCCGACCATCGCCACCACCTACCCCGGCACCCCGACCAGCACCCTGACCTGGATCGTCAGCGGGTACGCGGTCGCCTTCGCCGCGCTGCTCACCCCCGCGGGCCGCCTCGCCGATGTGTTCGGCCGGCGCAGGCTGTTCGCGTTGTCACTGGCGGGTTTCGCCATCACCTCGCTGCTGTGCGGGCTCGCGCCCAGCGCCGAATGGCTCATCGCCGGACGCATTCTGCAGGGCATGACCGCGGCGTTCATGGTGCCCGCCGCGCTCGGCCTCGTCTTGGCGGCCACGCCACGGGAGAAGATCGGCGCGGCCATCGGCGCGTGGTCGGCGGCGGGCGGATTCGCCGCGGTGGTCGGTCCGGCGATCGGCGGCGGCCTCGTCGAGAGCCTCGGCTGGCGGGCGATCTTCCTCGTCAACGTGCCGATCGCGATCGCGTTGATCGTGCCGGGCCTGCGCCTGCCGGTGGCCGAGGACACGCGCCGCGGCTCCGCGCTGCCCGATCCGGTCGGCATCCTCGCCGTCGCACTCGGCCTCGGCGCGGTCGTCGCGGCCGTCACCGAGGGCCAGAGCTGGGGATGGACCGCGCCGGGCACGCTGGTCGCGCTGATCGGCGGCACCGTGCTCGTCGTGTACTCGCTGGTTCGCTCGCTGCGTCACCCGGATCCAGCCGTGGCCGTATCGCTCTGGCGGAACAGGCAATTCGCGCTCGCCAACGCTGGCTCGTTCCTGTTCGGTGCGACGATGTTCGCCTGGCTGCTGGCCGGGCCGATGTTCCTCGACGAGGTCTGGGGCTACTCCGTGCTCCAGTCGGCGGCGGCGCTCACCGTCGGCGCGGCGGCCTCGATGGTCGCCTCGATGATCACGGGACGGATCACCAGCGCTTCAGGTCAGCGGTGGGCCGGGGTGGTCGGCGCACTGATGTACACCGCCGGGCTGGGGTGGATGAGTACCGACGCGTTCGGGCCGGACCCGGCGCTGTGGTCGGCGTGGATTCCCGCCGGGCTGCTCGGTGGTGGCGGCGTCGGCGTCGTCATCACCGTGCTCGGCACCGCGGCCGCGAGTTCGGTTCCCCCGCAGCAGTTCGCGGCGGGCATCGGCATGAACACGACCGCCCGCCAGGTGGGTGGCGCGCTCGGAGTCGCGATGCTCGCCGCCGTTCTCACCGCCGTGTCCGACAACGCGGTGCGTGCCTTCCACACCGTGTTCGCCGTGGGCGCGGTGCTCGGTGTCGCGTCGGCCGTCTTACTGGCCGTGCCCTCATTCGCCCGTTCCACCACACAGGATTAGGAGTTCGAGATGTCTTCCACCACACCGTTGTCCGAACGATTCACCGAGGCAGACGACCCGCTGTTGCTCGCCCCCGATCAGGCGGTCGCGCTCCTGCGTGACGCGCCGTGGAAGCGCTTCGCCGTGCTGGGCGACTCGATCGCCGCCGGCACCGGCGACCCGAGCCCCGGCTACGCGTCCACCGGCTGGGCCGACCGGGTCGCGGCCACCTTGTCCGCGGTGAATCCCGCACTGGCCTACCGCAATACCGGGCGCGTCGGCGCCACCAGCAGCCAGGTTCGCGAGCGTCAGTTGCCCGGGATCCTGGAATTCGCACCCGATCTCGTGCACGTCAGCTGCGGCGGAAACGACCTGTTCGAGGCGGGCGGTGATCCCGGCCTGCTGCGGGAGAACCTGTCCGCGATGTTCACCTCGCTGATGGAGGCGGGGGCGCTGGTGTCGGTGTTCACGGTGGCCGACGTCTGGGGCGTCGAGCGGATGGCGCCGATGCGGGCGATGCGGCCGCGGATGGCCGTGATGAACGACGTGATCCGGTCGGTCGCCGCCGAATACGATGCGGTGCTCACCGAGTTCTGGGAGCACCCGGTGCGGACACGGGCGACTCTGATGAGTGCCGACCTCATCCATTTCACGACGAGTGGGCACGCGGTGGTGGCGAGTGAGGTCGTCCGTGCCCTGTCCAGGCGGCTCGACCGCATCTAGGGCCTGCTCGAAGTCCACCGGGCACGCGCTGACCATTCACCACTCGCGCGGATAGTCCAGATTGCAACCGACCGGCGGGATTGTGAACGATCAGCGCGGTAGTCGACGGGATTGTGGGCGGTGGATCGGCACGGTCCACAACTTCGAGACAGGCTCTGGCAGGCCGTCGCGGAACCGGCTGCGCGTCGCGGCCAGCTGCGCGTCGCGGCCAGCTGCGCGTCGCGGCCAGCTGCGCGTCGTGACCGTTCCGCGACCCGGTCAGCTGTTGCCGCGCACCAGTTCGGTGCCCAAGGTGACGAGTTCCGCCCGGACTTCCGGTGGCCCGACGACTTCCACGTCGGCGCCCCAGCCCGCCAGTTGCCGGGCGACCATCTTCGCGGTGTCGGCCGTGATCTCGGCTCGGATCCGGCCGTCGTCCGCGGGGCCGAGCAGGGTGCAGTTGCGGCCCTGTTGATCGGCCAGGATCGGGGCCAGTGTGGCGGAGACGAGGACCGTGGCGGCCACGGCGGCGCGACGCTCCTCCATCCGGGTCACAATCTGCGACCACTCGGCCTGGAGATCGAAATCCGCAGGGCGGTCGGCTGTTTCGTCGAGGACGGTGACCTCGACGATCCGGTCGAGGCGGAAGGTCCGGCGGCCGCGGTCGGTGCCCGCGATCAGATACCAGACCGTTTCCTTCTCCACCAGACCCCAGGGGCTCACCGTGCGGACGGTGCGCTCCCCCGATCGCACGTACTCGATGCGCGCCCGGCGGCGATCCACCACCGCCTGTTGCAGCGACGACAGTGCGGCAGGCGGTTCCGGATCAGGCCTGCCCCAGCGGGCTGGGTCGACGACGACCGCATCGGCCGCGGCGGCCGCGTCCTCCCGGAAGGTGTGCGGCAGGGCCCGCACCAGCTTGCGCAGTGCGGACTTCAGCTCGGGTGCGGCCTGCGCCGCGGGGCCCGCCAGCAGGAACAGGGCCCGCGTCTCACCCGCCGTCAGCCCGGACAGGTCGGTGCGGGCACCGCCGATCAGCGACCAGCCGCCACCGCGCCCGGCCTGGGGATACACCGGGATGCCCGCCGCCGACAATGCCTCCAGGTCGCGGCGCGCGGTCGCGACCGATACCTCGAGTTCGGTGGCGACCTCGACGGCCGTCACCCGGCCACGCGCCTGCATCAACAGCAGGGTGGCTACCAATCTGTCCGCTCGCATACTCGATGATTCTGCCGAACAAAGTGCTCATTCGGTGAGCACTTTGACTGGCAGAGTCGTTCTCACCACAACGACGACACAGGAGCAGACATGCTGCGCGGAATGGCCACCACCACGTACTACGCCGACGACCTCACGGCCGCCAAGGACTGGTACGCCGAATTCCTCGGCATCGCACCGTATTACGAGGTGCCGGGCGGCTACTACGAGTTCCGGGTCGGGCCGATGCAGGCCGAACTCGGCATCATCAATCGCGCCTACGCTCCCGCGGGGGCGCGCAACGCTCCCGGCGGCGGCGGTGTCGTGTTCTGGCATGCCGACGACCTCGTCGCCACCTTCGCCCGCCTGCTCGAGCTGGGCGCCACCGAGTACGAACCGATCACCGAGCGCGGCGAGGGCGCCGGGTTCGCGACCGCGGCGGTACTCGATCCGTTCGGCAATGTCCTCGGGATCATGAGCAACCCGCATTTCGTCGCGATGACCGCCGACCGGGACGCGGCGGCCTCGGCCTGACGGTTCAGGCGGCGAACCAGCGTTCGAGGACGGTGGCGACACCGTCCTCGGCGACGGCGCCGGTCACCACGTCGGCCAGGGCGAGGACCGCGTCGGGCGAGCCTGCCATCGCGACCGAATGCGCCGCCCAGCGCAGCATCTCGCGATCGTTGAAGCCGTCGCCGATGGCCAGTGTCGCCTCCGGTTCGACGCCGAGGGAGCGCCGGAGTCGTTCGAGCGCCCAGCCTTTGGACACCCCGCGCCGTGACACAGTGAGCCACGGGCCGTATTCGCCGTGCACCCAGGAGGTGTCGGGCACCACCAGCGAGGCGAGCAAGCGCACCATCTCCTCGGCGCTCCCGCCGGGCCACCAGCCGTTGAGTCGCGGTGTCGGCGCGCTGCTCAGCATGTGATGATCGACCAGCTGGAACTCGCCGATGGAGAACTCCTCCCCCGGTCCGTGGCCGGTCGCCCAGACGCCCTCACCCACCCGTTCGGCCGCGAAGATCATGTCGGGAAACAGCGCGCGCAAGGCCAGCACGGCCGGCCCCGGATCGAACGACTGCACCGCGACCGGTTCGCCGCGCGCGACGTCGACATGCACGGCCCCGTTGGAACACAACGCGTGCCCTTCGGTGAGCCCCAACTCTTTCAGCACCGGCCGCGTCGCCAGCACGGTGCGCCCGGTCGTCACCACGACATGCGCCCCCGCCGCCACCGCGGCCCCCACCGCCGCCGCGACCCGCGCACTGATCGCGAACCCTGTCGCCAACAGAGTCCCGTCCACATCGAGCGCGATCATTTTCGGCGCTCCCCCGAGTACTGCCATCACCCTATTGTGCCCGCCCCCACC
>NZ_JBHXMY010000397.1:0-5620 GCF_042720195.1 Nocardia sp. NPDC058497
TCCACGGGGCCGGCCTACCTGTTCGCGCTGACGTCGATGCCCACCGGCCCGTGGTTGTCGCCCGACGCGGCCTGCAGGCGGGCCGCCACGACCGCGGGGGCACCGAGCCTGACTCCGAGCGGCGATCGCCCTGGCGCATCCCGCTGATCCTCGGTGCGGCGGTGGTGCTGGCCGTGATCGTCGTCGTGCTCGGCATCGTGAATCCGCGACCGCCGACCGGCATCACGACCGATCGGCTCGGTCCGGCACAGGGCGAGCGGGTCGACGACTACCTCAACGAGTCGCGAAACTCGCTGACCGGCAACGACACCGACCCGCACTGGGCTTTGCTGTCGTTCACCGATTACCTCACCCCGCAACAGATCCCGGCCGCCGCCGGCGGGTTGCGGATCTCCGGCGTGATCCAGCACGTGCCGATCGACCGGGTGCAGACACCGGTGATCACCGTCGCGACTCCGGCGGGCGACGAACCCGCGGTGAAGTCCGCCGACGCCGCGGCGGGCCTGCTCGCCGCGCAGCGGTACCACGATCAGCGCGACGCCGACGTCGCCCGGGTCACCGAGGCGAGGCTGCGCGCCGGCTGCGCGTGCACGGCCGGGCTCGTGGTGCGCGGCACGCTCCCTCAATTACGTGACCTGGCAGCACAACCCGGTGTCCGGGCGGTGCAGGCGCTGCCCGCCGACGCGATCGCCGGACGTTTCGCGGTGGCGCCGTTGCTGCCGGAAGCCACCGGGGTCGTCACACCCACCCCGGATGACGCGCCCGTACCCACCAAGTAGCCGACCAGGGCACGCCGGGGGGCGACATTCGGGCGGGTTACTGGCATGTTCTGCCATGAGACGTGATCGAGTGCCTTCTGAGGACTGCATTCGATCCGGCGACCGTGCGAGTGGATGCCGTAGCGGACGGAGTTCGGCTGGCCCGAAAGCGGCGCTGACCTACGGTAATTCGGGGTCGCCGCCTTGTTCCGCCAGCTCCCACAAGGCGCGCGCTCTGTCCACATCTCCGGCGTGATCGTAGGCGTCTGCCATCAGTTCCAGCGCCTCTGAGTCGAGCCGATCAATCTGCGCCAGAAGCCAGCAGAAGAGCTCGTCCAGCTCGTCGGGGGTCACTGGAATGTCCGAAGCGATTCGGGTTCGGCGAGGTTGTTCTCCTCGGCCAGATGTTCCGGCAGCCAGCTGGGCAGCGGCATGACCGCGGCCGGGTTGCCCGAGAACGGTGCGTCGGCGAACGCGTCGATCTGGTGCAGCAATACCTCCATAGTGCGCAAAGGTACTCCAACACCGAATGTTCGCCGGGCACAAGGGTTCTCGAGGCGAACCCGGCCTGGTCAGCGGTCTGTCACGCGCCCTGGGCGCCGACCGCGGGAATGAACTTGCCGCGGTTGCCGGACAGCCGTGACTGCACCCACCACGCCAGCTCGACCAGCACGATGCCCACCGCGCCACACAGGAACGCGGCCAGCGTCAGGCGCGGGTTCGACGGGTCGAGTTTGAAGAACTCGCGGGTGAACGGAATCGTGAACAACGCGATGTAGGCGAACACCGACACCGCGATCAGCACCACCTTCCACCACACGTACGGGCGGGCGACCAGCGCGAGTACCCACACCGCGATCATGATCAGCGTGATCAGCGCGGTGGTGCCCGCCTGGACCTTCTGCGTCTCCGAGGCTTCCGGACCGGCGTAGGCGATCAGGTAGGCCACGAACGTCGCGACGCCGATCACCACACCCGAGGGCACCGCCAGGCGCATCACCCGGCCGACGAAACCCGTGCGGGCGCGCTCGTTGTTGGGCGCCAGCGACAGGATGAACGCCGGGATGCCGATGGTGAACCAGGCCGCGATGGTGACGTGGCGCGGCAGGAACGGATAGCCGATCGGGTCGTAGCCGAAGATCTGCGAACCGACACCGGCCAGACCGACCAGGAACGCCAGCAGCACCGAATACACGGTCTTGGTGAGGAACAGATTCGAGACGCGCTCGATATTGCCGATCACCCGGCGCCCCTCCCCCACCACATACGGCAGGGTCGCGAACTTGTTGTCCAGCAACACGATCTGTGCCACCGCGCGGGTCGCCGGGCTGCCGGCGCCCATGGCGACGCCGATGTCGGCGTCCTTGAGGGCGAGGACGTCGTTGACGCCGTCACCGGTCATGGCGACGGTGTGCCCACGTGATTGCAGCGCGCCGACCATGGCGCGCTTCTGGTCGGGGCGGACTCGGCCGAAGGTGGTGTCGCGGTCGAGGACGTCGGCCAGTTCCTCGCGGTCCTCGGGCAGGGTGCGCGCGTCGACGGGGTGGTCGCCGCCGGGCAGGTCGAGCGAGGAGGCGACCGCGCCGACCGACACGGCATTGTCGCCGGAGATCACCTTGATCGAGACCTGCTGGCTCGCAAAGTATTCGAGGGTCCCCTTGGCGTCGGGGCGCACCTTCTGCTCGAGCACGACCAGCGCGGCGGGCTCGACCCGGCCGGGAGCGTCGTCGGCGTCGACCGGGCGGTCACCGCGGGCCAGCAGCAGCACGCGCAGGCCCGACGAGCCGAGCTGTTCGGCGTGCTCCGCGTCGGCGGAGGTGGGATCGAGCAGGACGTCGGGCGCGCCGAGCAGCCAATCACCCTGGGCGCCATAGGAGATGCCGCTCCACTTCTTGGCCGAGGAGAACGGCGCGACGGCGGTCTGCGACCAGCCCGGCGCGTCCGGCAGGGCTTCGGCGATGGCCTGCACACTGGCATTCGGGCGTGGGTCGTCGCTCGCGAGGGCGGCCAGCGCCTGGCGCACCTGGGCTTCGTCGAAGGCGCCGAGTGGTTCGATGTGCGACAGGCGCATGCCGTTCTCGGTGAGCGTGCCTGTCTTGTCGGCGCACACCACGTCGACCCGGGCCAGGCCCTCGATCGCGGGCAGTTCCTGCACCAGGCAGTTGCGCTTGCCCAGACGCACCACACCGACCGCGAACGCGATCGAGGTCATCAGCACCAGGCCCTCGGGCACCATCGGCACCAGCGCGGCGACCATGCCCGAGACCGCGGGCCGCCAGGACTCCTTGCTGGAGACCAGCTGGTTGTAGATGCTCAGCGCGCCAGCCGGGATCAGCAGATAGGTGATGAACTTCAGGATCTTGTCGATGCCGGAGCGCAGCTCCGAATGCACCAGGGTGAACTTGCTGGCCTCCTCGGCCAGTTTCGCCGCGTAGGCGTCCTTGCCGACCTTGGTCGCGCGGTAGGCGCCCGAACCCGACACCACGAAGCTGCCCGACATCACCGGGGCGCCGACACCCTTGTCGATCGGATCGGCCTCACCGGTGAGCAGCGACTCGTCGATCTCGAGCGCGGCGGCTTCCTCCACCTCGCCGTCGACGACGATCTGGTCGCCGGGGCCGAGCTCGATCAGATCGTCGAGCACCACCTCGCCCGGCGCGATCTGCTCGGCGATGCCGTCGCGGCGGACCGTCGGCTTGGCCTGGCTGACGATCGCCAGCTGGTCCAGGGTCCGTTTGGCTCTGATCTCCTGGATGATGCCGACCGCGCTGTTGGCCACGATGAGCAGGCCGAACATGCCGTCGATGATCGAGCCGGTGGACATCACCAGCAGGAACAGCACACCGAGGATGGCATTGATGCGGGTGAACACATTCGCGCGGACGATCTCGCGCACCGACCGGCTGGCCCTGGCCGGCACATCGTTGGTGCGCCCGTCGCGGCGTCGTTGGTCGACCTGTGCTGCGGTGAGCCCGGTCGCCGCGGGCTCCTGCACGGAAATGGACATGCTCGTCAGGCTACGTCAGCCGTAACATGGGATGAATGCAGCGCAGCTCGTCCCCGCCCGGTGTCGCCTTCGGTACGGGCGCCTATCTGATCTGGGGCATGTTCCCGGCGTTCTTCGGGTTGCTGGCGTTCGCCTCTGCCGCCGAAGTGGTGGCGCAGCGCATCATCTGGACGCTGGTCGTCGTGCTGATCGTGCTGGCGCTGGCCGGGCGGCTGCGGGCGATGCGCAGCATCGACGCGCGGACGTGGCGTCTTGCGGCCGCGGCGTCGGCGGCGATCGCGATCAACTGGGGCACGTATGTGTACGGCGTGAATTCCGGGTCTGTCGTGGAGTGCGCGCTGGGGTACTTCATCAATCCGCTCGTCACCGTGGCATTCGGTGTGGTGCTGTTCCGGGAGCGGCTCAGCCGCGCGCAGTGGCTGGCGCTGGGGCTGGGCGCGCTGGCGGTGGTTGTCCTGACCGTCGACTACGGCCGTCCGCCGGTGATCGCGCTGGTGCTGGCCTGTTCGTTCGCCACCTACGGGTTGGTGAAAAAGGTGATCCGGCTCGACGCATTGCGCGGTATCGCCGCCGAGGGCATCGTCGCCGTCCCGCTCGCGCTGGCTTTCCTGATCGTGCTGGTGGCCACCGACCGCACCGAATTCACCTCCACCCCCGCCCATTTCGGCCTGATGCTGGCCACCGGTCCGGTCACCCTGATCCCGCTGCTCCTGTTCGCGGTCGCCGCCCAGCGCGTCCCGCTGTCGACCATGGGCATCCTGCAATACCTCACCCCCGCCCTCCAGATGGCCTGGGGCGTTGCCGTCATGCACGAACCCATGCCGCCATCCCGCTGGGCCGGGTTCGCCCTGATCTGGGCCGCCCTTGCCGTCTTCACCACCGACGCCCTCCGCCGCGCCCGCCGGGCACGCCGCGACAGCTCGACCGCTGAACCGGCCGGCGAAGTCGCCACGCGCTGAACCACGCATTCCGGAAAATTCAATGCAGAACTATCGCTGTGCCGAAGTACGTTGTCACTGTGGGTATTCGGCATTCGATAACACCTGTAGCGACATCGCCGCCTGCAACGAGGTGCACGTGCTCGACAACCTCGCTCGATGCTGACAACCACAACGCACTAGCTGGATACCGGGACACGAAGCTCCCATCTCAGGCCCTCGCCCATGGTCGAGGCCGAGCTCAGGGCAGCAGTGACCCGGTTTCGATGGTGAACCCGAAGGGCGCAGGCACAGTGGCAGGTCGACCGGCGGAGATTCGGTGCGTCTGCTCGTAGTTGCCATCGGTTCCCAAGGAATAGGCGAACAGGACCGGGAGCATCTCGCCGGGGAGCTGACCTTTGAACGGGTTGATCTCGAATCGCCAGTAGTGCGGAATGCCCGCCGAAGCGTAGATCACCGGCTTTACCATGCGGTCCGGGAAAGTCGTCGACTTCGAGACCACCTCGACGGCGACCTGGACCTGCGCTGCGGGCACGCCACGACTGTCCATATCGATGGGCCGGTTGACGATCACGAGGTCGGGGATGGGCTCGTCGGAACCGATCAGCACGCCGATGCCTAGCAAGGTGACCATCTCAGCCGGGACGACCGATTGCAGCGCCAGAAATAGCGACTGGACCAACCATTGATGCTTCGGCTTGGGCGCGGCATTCACGACGAGCTGGCCATTCAACACCTCGTAACGCAGTCCGTCATCGGGCAGTTGATCCAAATCCGCGGCGGTCCATTCCGCTGAGTGCGGCACCGGCATTCCCACGGACACCACCTCCAACCTCGCTGAATCCGGGTGCGCGGGTCCACGCGTCCGAGCAGGTCGAGTTTAGCGCAACAGCGTGTTTTCCAGCTCGTCTCACTCC
>NZ_JBHXMY010000398.1:0-5618 GCF_042720195.1 Nocardia sp. NPDC058497
CGCCCCCCGCGCGCGCCCCCGCCGCGGCGCGCCCGCCCCGACGGGTGTCGCGCGCGCATACGCCGCCCGCGGCGCGCGCGCCCCCCCCCGCGGGCCCCCCCCCTTTCGCATGCCGGGCCCCTCGCGGCGGCCTCCCCGACCCATCGATATCGTCGAGGGTGTTCTACCGGCCGAAAGGGTGACCACCAGCATGATCCAGACCGAGACGGTGACGATTCCCGGCCATGTGCACGGCTATCCGCAGGTGGCGTTCGGCGGATACGTCGCCGGCATGCTGGCCCGCCGATCCGGGGCCGCCACCGTGCGCGTCGATTTCCGCCGCGCGGTCCCGATCGACACCCCCATCGCCCTGCCCGCCGCCGAACCCGGGCACGCGACACTGACCGACGCGGACGGCACGCTGCTGGCGCAGGCCTCCCCCGCCACACTCGGCATCACCGCGCCGCCCGGTCCCTCCTGGTCGGCGGCCAAGCGCGCCGCCGAAGCCGCGCTCGCCAGCCCGAAACGCCCGGTCACCGACTGCTTCGGCTGCGGTGTCGAGTGCGCCCCTGGCCACGGCCTGCGCCTGTTCCCCTGGCCGGTGCCGGACCGTCCGGTCATCGCCGCTGCCTGGACTCCGGATCAGGGTCTCGCGGACGACAACGGGGAACTGCCACCGGAGATCGTCTGGGCTGCCCTCGACTGCCCCGGTGGGATCGCCGCCTGGGTTTTCCAGGGCATGGCCCGCGGCGCGGTCACCGCAGCCCTCACCGCCACCCGGTTCCAGCCGGTCCTGGCGGGCGCGGAATACATCTCGCATGCCTGGGCGATCCGCAACGAAGGCCGCAAATACACGGTGGGCGTGTCCCTTTCCACACGCGGGGGTGAGCTGTGCGCCCTCGCCGAGGCCCTGTGGGTTGCGCCACGCGAGGAGACCCCGACCCCGGCTGCCGGGCGATAGGGCTGCCCCGGATTCCGGGCGATAGCGCCGCGCTGGCGACTTGCCGTATTCGCGACGAAGTGATCGCCACCGGCTAACTCGATGTCGGCCCCGCCCGGGTCAGCGTGGTGTACTCGCGCGCTCCAGCAGGCGGCTGCGCAGGTGGGCGAGGATTTCCTCGCGGGCAGGCCGGGCTGCGGGAACCAAGCGGGGCATGCTCAGGAAGGCGTGGGTCGCTTCGGCGTAGCGGGTCAGTGTCACCTCGACGCCTGCCTGGCGCAGCCGGTCGGCGTAGGCGGGCGACTGGTCCTCGATGGTGTCGAGACCGGCCGACAGGATGAGGGCGGGGGCGACGCCGGTGAGATCGTCGGCGTACAGCGGCGAGATCGTCCTGCCATCGAACGACGGGGGTAGCGCGATCCGTTGTACCGCACGGCAATTGGCGGGCGACGCGGTCGGGGCGTCGGCGTTCTCGGTGAACGACGGATAACGGAACACGGCGTCCGTCCAGTCGAGCTGCGGATTGATCAGGACCTGGCTGCGCACCGGCAGCCCGAGCTTCGCGGCCCTGATCGCGGTGAGGGCGGCGAGCGTGGCGCCCGCGCTAGCGCCGAGCAGGGCGAGTCGGCCCGGGTCGGCGCCCCATCGCGTGGCCTGCTCGACGAGGCGAGGCACCGCGTCGTAGGCGTCATGGACGGGTTCGGGCACCGGATGCTCCGGCGCCAGGCGGTAATCCACGGAGGCGACCACGGCCGGGGTGTGCGCGGCCAGATGGCTGAGCAGCCAATCGTCCTGGGCCGGAACACCGCCGATGAGGCCACCACCGTGGAAGGCGACGATCAGCGGCAGCCCGGAGCCGCCACTGGTCGGCTGGTGGATCCGCACGTCGAGGGTGCGACCGGGGAGCTCGAGGGCGTGCGTCGTGATCCGCGCACCGGGGTCGGGTTTTCCGAGGACGAAGGCGCCGAGCGCTGATCCCAGGGTGCGCGCTTGCGCGGCACGCAGTTCGACGGCCTCGGCCGGGGTGATCGTGTCCCAGTCCGGTTCGGGCTTCAGTGCGGCCAGTATCCGCATTCGCAGGGGGATTCGGCCTCGCATGATGGGTCCTCCGGGCGTCTCGTCGTGCTGTTCACCGGCCGCTGTGGTCGGGTAGCACTACCGTGCCAGGGCTGACCGGTGGTGCGCTTTCGGAAACATGCGGTCCGGCACGATCACCGCGCACGTCCGGGTCGAGTTCGACCAGCGTCACCGCACAGCACCGTCGTACTGGATCCGGCGCGTGCCATCCGCTGACCGACGTCGAGGCCTGATGCTGTGGCCGCTCGACCCCCTCGCGGCTGCTCGCACCGCCGCCCGCTAGGTGCAGGTACCTGGCGATGCTCTGGTCGGTCTTCGACATCCGCCGGTCGATGTCGGGGCTGGATGTTGTGGTCGCTCGACCGGCCGACTACTCGCACCGCCACCCGCTACGGGCAGGTACCTGCCGATACGCCTGGTCGGTGTTCGACATCCACCGGTCTATGTCGGTCCAAAGTGGCGGCCGGGAGCGTGCGAGCGCCTAGCATCGGATTCCTGGCATGCCGACGGGATTCCGACGTCGACTCGACTGCGGGCGAGGAGTGGGTGCGGTGGGCGAAGTGGCGAGGAGCTCGCTCGACCTGGATGCGGCATTTCGGACCGCGCTGGCCGGTCTCACCGCGGCTGACCGGTGCGATGCCATCGGCGCGATCGATGCCGCGCGGGGGCTGGAACTGTTCGAATCCCAAGTCACCAGCAGGCATCTCGATCTGGCGGCGCGGCGGCTCGGTGCCGCCCGGCAGGGGTTCTACAGCATCGGGTCCTCGGGACACGAGGGCAATGCGGCGGTGGCCGCCGCACTGCGGGTCGACGATCCGGCGCTGCTGCACTATCGATCGGGCGCGTTCTTCGTCCAGCGGTGCAGGCGGATTCCGGGGGCCGACCCGATCCGGGATGTCCTGCTGGGGGTTGTCGCGGCGGCCGCCGATCCGATTTCCGGTGGCAGGCACAAGGTATTCGGGAGCAAGCAGGCCTCGATCATTCCGCAGACCTCGACGATCGCGTCCCAGCTGCCGCGCGCGGTGGGGCTGGCCTTCGCACTGGATCGGGCTGCGCGGCAAGGTATTCCGTGTCCATGGCCCGCTGATGCGGTGGTGCTGTGCAGCTTCGGCGATGCCTCGGCCAATCATTCCACCGCGGCCGGGGCGATCAATACCGCGGTGCACGCCGCGCATCAGGGTGTGCCGATGCCGCTCGTGTTCGTCTGCGAGGACAACGGGATCGGTATCAGCGTGCCGACGCCGCCGGATTGGATCGAACGTTCCTACGGCCCGCGACCCGGGCTCACCTACCTCGCCGCCGACGGTTGCGACCTCCCGAATGCCCTCGGTGTCGCCGAGGACGCGGTCGACCTCGCGCGGACGTGGCGGGTGCCGGTCTTCCTGCACCTGCGCACCGTTCGCCTGGGCGGGCACGCGGGATCCGATGTCGAGGCGGCCTACCGTGGCCCGGCCGAACTCGCCGCCGACCTGGCTCGTGATCCACTGCTCGGCACCGCCCGCTATCTGCTCGGCGCGGGGATCGCCGACGCCGTCGACCTTCTCGACCGCTACGAGCGCATCGGCGCCCACGTCCGCGACACCGCCGACGAGGTGCTCCGCGAGGCCCGGCTCGACTCTGCGGCGGCGGTGACGGCTACCCTCGCCCCGTCCAATCCCGACGCGATCCGCAGCGACGTCGCCCGGACCGTCGGCAACCGCGCTACCGACGTCCTCGCGCCGGCTCGGCCCAGCGGAACACCGGAGGACACCGGTCTGGGGCCGGGCACGGTGCGCGTGCTGGGCTCGCACCGCGATTCCGCAGTCCCCGCACCTGGCCGTCCCCTGCCGATGACGTTGGCCCAGGCGATCAACCACACGCTGGGTGAACTGCTCGCTCGCGACGACGACGTGCTGGTCTTCGGCGAGGACGTGGCCCGCAAGGGCGGCGTCTACGGCGTCACGAAGGGGCTGCGAAAACGATTCGGAGCGCGGCGGGTGTTCGACACCCTGCTCGACGAACAGGCCGTCCTCGGGACCGCCCTGGGAACCGGGCTGGCCGGATTCGTGCCGATCCCGGAGATCCAGTACCTGGCCTACGTCCACAATGCCGCCGACCAGATCCGCGGTGAGGCGGCGACGCTGTCCTTCTTCTCCGACGGCCAGTACCGCAACCCGATGGTGGTGCGCATCGCCGGGCTCGCGTATCAGAAGGGCTTCGGCGGCCACTTCCACAACGACGATTCCCTGGCCGCCCTGCGCGATATCCCCGGCGTCGTCGTAGCGGTGCCCGCCCGCGCCGACGACGCCGCGGCGATGCTGCGCACCTGCGTCTCCGCCGCCCGGGTCGACGGACGCGTCTGCCTGTTCGTCGAGCCGATCGCGCTGTACCACACCAGAGATCTACATCCCGGCGACGAATCCTGGCTCGCCACACCGGCTTCCGAGCACGTCCCGATCGGCAGCGCCCGGGTCTACGGCGACGGCACCGACCTCACCCTCGTCACCTTCGGCAACGGGGTGCCGATGTGCCTGCGCACCGCCGACCGCCTGGCAACCCAGGGCATCCACGCCAGGGTGCTCGACCTACGCTGGCTCAACCCGCTCCCGGTCGCCGACCTGCTCCAGCACGCCGAGGCCACCGGCCACGTGCTCGTCGCCGACGAAACCCGGCGCAGCGGCGGGGTTTCCGAGTCGGTGTACGCGGCGCTCATCGATGCGGGGTACCACGGTGCACTCGCCCGCGTCGCGAGCGAGGACAGCTTCGTTCCGCTCGGCCCGGCCGCGGACACCGTACTGCTGAGCGAGTCGGCCATTGAAGCAGCTGCACAACGGCTTTGCCGACAGGCCCGCTAGCGATCGTCAGCCTCCACCACGGCACGGCTGTTCGGTTCAGGACGCGAGCGTGTAGGTGTACCACGGGCCGTTCACGTGCACGTATTCCTCGTCGTACCCACCATCCGCGGCAGGTGGCTCACCGTATGGCATGTAGGCGTACCCGCCCGGCCCCACCAGCCCCATTCCCGGTACGGACAGTAGGCAGCCGTTGTCCTGTTTGCTGATGTACTTCACCGCGTAGATGCCGATCCGACGGTCGGCGGAGGCGGAATCGCAGGCGATGGCAGCACGTTCCATCGCGGATTCCGACACCCACCAGCCGAGCTGGAGCGGTACTCCGCTGAAAAGCAGTGCCCCGCTGACGAGCACCAGGCCCGGCGCGACCACGCTGATCCACCCCGCCCGATACTCGAGCAGTCCGATGATCGACCACGCCACCCACAGCAGACCGGTGACGGCCAACGCGAATAGCAACATCAGCGGCACGGCGAGGTCTTCCCGGGCGGCGACCGACCAGAGCAGACCCAGACAGCAGACTCCGGTGGCATACGCAAGCCCGCGCGCTACCATCGTCCACCAGTCCTGCGGCCTGGGATCCACCCCCGCCGTCACCGGTACCACTCCCCCAGCGCTCATGCAGAAACCCTACCGGCACAAAGCAGACCGGCAGGGTCGAGCGGGAAGTTCGGGCGAACTCAGGCGAACTTGATCTCCAGGCCGATGCCGAGGATCGCGATCACCCAGACGATGCCGACGAAGATGGTGATGCGGTCGCGGTGAGTCTCGTCGCGGGGGGGTGCGGACAG
>NZ_JBHXMY010000399.1:0-5598 GCF_042720195.1 Nocardia sp. NPDC058497
CCGGCGTGAGTTTCTGCAGATTGCGGTCGGCTAACTCGTCTATATTATTCGCCTGCTCCAGCACGAACTACTCGTCGTCGACCATCTCCGGCGCGAGGCTCATGCCCACGCCCGCGCCGGAGATGGCGAGGTTGTCGTACCCTTTCCGCCCGATCGCCGCGCGCACCATGAACGCGGTCGGGCCGAGCTGGTGCTGGATCTCCTCGGCGACGACCCGCTCGATCAACTGCTTGGTCTTGTCGCCGTTGGGCCCATCGAGCAGCTCGTTGGACAGGTTCTCCACGGTCAGCACCTGGTAGGCCAGGATGTGCGCGAGGTCGGTCGCGGCCTGCGGTTGCCGCTTGGCCAGCAGGGCTTGGCGCCACAGGTACTTGTAGCGCGGCTGCGGGTCGCCCGGCTCGAACACCATCTTGATCGCGATGACGTTCACGATGACGCCGATCGCGGCCGAGGCCAGCAGCACGATCACCCACGCGGGCACCAGCCCCCAGTACGGGATCTGCGAGTGCACGTGCAGGTACAGCGCCAGCACCAGGCCGAACGGCGCGCCGAGCAGGCCGACCCGCACCATGAACTTCAGTTCCGGCGCGGCGATGGTGGTGGTGAGGTCCTTGAGAATGGTCGGGTTCTTCTCCAGGTACCTGATCACGAAGTTCTTGACGTCGAGCAGCTGGTCGATGTTGTCGCCCAGGCTCGCGAACGCGCGCCGGCCCAGCGCGGGCAGCTGCCGGTCGACCCGCTGGTAGACGGCCTGCTTCACCGGCCGCGGCAGCGAGCGCCACAGATCGGGATTCTCCCGGTACATGATCTCGTCGACGATCGGCCGCACCTGGTCGCGGGCCCGTTCGGCGAGATAGTCGCCGATGCCGTCCAGATCGAGTTCATGGATGAAATCGCGCGGGCTGCCGATGCGCATCAGCGCCTTGTCGACGCAGATACTCGCCATTTTCTCGGAGCGGGCGGGGATGAAGCCCTGGAAACCGAGCCTGCGCCCGTCGCCGGAGAAGGTCGGCAGCACCTGGACCCGGCGCGGCAGATACGGGTACAGGACGTGCAGCATCGGTACCCGGAAGCCCTTGAAATGCAGCGGCCAGAACAGCATGAGCACGCCGGTCCAGTTGGTGAGCCAGCCCGCCACCGCGCAGAAGATCGGGAAGCTCACCAGCTCGACCACGAATTTCGACTGCCCCGTCAGCTCTTCCCAATCGATGAAGAGTCCGGAGGCCAATGTGGTCATCGAGGAGCCCCCTAGTGCTGACGCGCGAAGAACGTGAAGAACGTGAGAATAAGGCAATCACATTCTGACCGGTCTCGACGGGGTACGGCGTCGCGACCCCGTTTGCCCAGGCGGCGGGCTGGTCACGAGCCCAGTTCGTCGCCGGATCTTGCGGTTAGAGTGACCGGGCAGGCTCAGCCGATTTTCGAAGGATCCCCACGCGATGCAACCCCTCGGCAGCGATGATCCACGCCAGATCGGGACGTACCGGTTGCTCGGTGTCCTCGGCGCCGGTGGCATGGGCAAGGTGTATCTGGGCCGCAATGCGGGCGGGCGCACCGTCGCGGTGAAGGTGATCCGGCCGGATCTGCTCGGCGACCCCGAATTCCGGGTCAGGTTCCGCCGGGAGGTGGCCGCCGCGCGACGGGTCGGCGGGGCGTTCACCGCGCCGGTGCTCGACGCCGACGTCGACGCCGATCCGCCCTGGCTGGCCACCGGTTACGTTGCCGGACTCGCGCTCTCGGACGCGGTGGCCCGGTTCGGCCCCTTCGCCGAACCGTCGCTGCTCGCCCTCGGTCACGGGTTGGCCGAGGCGCTCGTCGCGATTCACGGTGCGGGCGTGGTGCATCGCGATCTGAAGCCGTCGAATGTGCTGCTGGCCGTCGACGGACCCAAGGTGGTCGACTTCGGCATCGCGCGAGCGGTCGAGGACACCGCGCTCACCACCACCGGAAAGGTCATCGGCTCACCGGGTTTCATGTGCCCGGAGCAGGTCACCGGCGAGCCGCTCGGCCCCGCGTGCGATGTGTTCGCGCTCGGCGGTGTGCTGACCTTCGCCGCGTCAGGGCACGGCCCGTTCGGCACCGCCGAGATCGTGCAGATGCTGTGGCGGATCGTCTACGAGGAGCCGCGCTTGGCGGGCCTGCCGCCGTCGCTGCGCCCGCTGGTCGCGGCCTGCGTCGCCAAGGACGCCGCCGCCAGGCCGACACCGCGGGAAGTCCTGGCCGAGCTCGCCGGCATCGGCGGACCCGAGCGATCCGGGTGGCTGCCGCCCGCGGTGCTCGAGGAGGTCAGCATGCGAGCGGTGCGCCTGCTCGACCTGGATTCCGGCCCGGCCGATTTCCCAACCGGCTTCGGCGCACCGGATACCTCGATGCCGAACCGGGCTGCCACCGGCGGGCCCACCGGCGCTCCCCTGCCTGCGGCGAACGTCGGCGGGTACACCCCCGCGCCGCATTCGACTGTCCGTCGGCCGGTCGGCGGAGCCGGCGACCCCACCATGACGCCGACAGCGTGGCGCATGGCGACGACCCAGCCTGACGCCGTCTCGGGTCCGCATCCGATCCCGCCGGCGAGCTCCCGCACCCGCACCCTCCTCGTGGCCGCGGCGGTGACCGTCGCGGTGGCGGTCGCGGCGGGTGCGTTCCTGATCGGCGTCCAGCTGCGCGGCCAGCCGGATGCGAGCGGCGTGGCCGTCTCGACGCCGGTCGCCGCGGACACGGACACGCCGACCGCCACCGGCGCCCCCGCCACCACCGTCCCCAGCGCCTTCGCCGGGAGCTGGCAGGGGCAGGCGTCGGACGGTCCGGTGCGCTTCGCGATCGAGCTGACCATCGGCAAGGGCAAGGTCGGGCAGAAGGTGGCCACCGCGTCGAACACCGGCATGATCTCTGGTGAGCGCTGTGAGCGGTCGGAGACCCTGGTCGAGGCCACCACCGACCGCCTCGTCTTCCGGGCGAAGCTGACCGGCAAGAGCGCGGGCGGCTGCCTCGACGACGGCGCGACATCGACGGTCACCCTGCGGCCGGACGGCAGCCTCGACTACAGCACGCCGGGCGCACTCGGCGGCACCATCGCCGGCGTGCTGCGGAAGTCCTGATCGCCGGTTGCCGGTCGATTGCCGAGCACGTACCGATGGGTGCGAAACGGCGAACCGGACACCCCGCGTGGCCGGTGGTGGTTCACTACCACCACGAGCTTGTTTGGACCCGTGACCAGCACATCTCCCCAGGTGATGCCGATCGCACAGTTTCAGCCGTTGCGATCTGGGTCACTACTATGCCAGACTCTCGTCCCACACTGTGAAGCCGTCCGGTCTCACAATGTCTGGAAAGGGAGTGGGTTGAGCAAGCGGCAAGTGCGTGACGTTGCCACCCTCCCGGCGGTTGCGCGGAAATCAGTCCTGATCGACCAGCGAGAGCGCTGCGGCGGTCAGCAGGTCGACCAGCTCGCCGACCGGCGGGCGCGAGGCCAGCAGCAGCCATTCGTGCGCGACACCGTTGACCGCTCCGGTGAGCAGACCCGTCGTGAGCTGCGCGTCGCCGCGCAGCCGGACGCCCTTGACTGCCAGCGCGGTCTCGATCAGCACCGACCAGGCGTGGCGCCGCTCCCTGCGATGGTTCTCCATCCGGTCGCTGACCCCGATCACCTCGATCAGCGCCACCTGCGCGCGGTACGGGTCGGAGCCCAGCGATTCCAGGTAGGCGGCCAGGCCCGCGCGCAGCGCGGACTCCGGGTCGGCGTGCTCGACCACCGCCGTGGCGACCGCGGCCGACGCGTCGTCCTGGATGCGGTCGTAGGCCGCGATGAGCACGTCCTCGCGGGTCTCGAACTCCTCGTAGAACTGCCGCTTGGACAGCCCGGCCGCCGCGCACACCTCGGCGAGCGAGCACGTGACGTACCCGCGTTCGGCGAAGATTCGCGTCGCTGCTTCCAGGAACCGCTGGCGCCGTTCGGCTTTACGCGCGACGACTGTACGACCCCCATACCGTCTGTCCGCTGTAGTCACCTTTCCAATGTATCTGAAACCCGGAATAACATGTACATTTCCGGGCGGCTCCAACCAATCCCCACAAAGAAGGACGGCTGACCAGTGCTGCGCACCCGAGGCTCGCGGACCGCTTTGTCCGCGCTCGTACTAGCGGTGAGTGCCTCACTCGCCGCACCGGCATCGACCATGGCTGCCCCGCGGCCTGCGGCGCAGCCGAGCGTTCCGGCGATCGCGGAGAACGTACCCTCCGAGACGCTGGCCGCGCTGGCACCGTCGATGGTAAGCGCCATCTCCGCGCCGGCCCCCATCGCCGACGGTGCGCAGGCCGCGCTCCTGGCCCAGGCGCGCGTGCTGCTCGCGACGCCCGGCATCCCGGCGCAGGTCAAGGCGACGCTCGAGAAGGTCATCACCTTCCTCGACGGCAGCGGCGGTGGCGGCCCCGAGCTCCCGCCGTCCGGCGGCCCGCGGATCGCGCAGTTCCTCTACCCGACCATCGGCAAGGGCTGCATCGGCCCGACCTCCGATTCCGTCGGCACCGCGCTGGCCGTACCCGGCCCGGCCGAGCTGCCGCCGCCCGGACCGGCTGCCGGGCAGACCGGTTTCGTCTTCACCGCGCTGGGTACCAAAACGCCTACCGTCGCGCAGAACCCGCCGATGACGGTGCAGTGGGTCAACCTGGACAACCGGCGCACCGGCACCCTGCCGCTCACCACCGCGGCCGGCATCAACCCGGACGGACCGGCCACCCTGTCCGCCATCGCCGACACCGGTTCGGGCCGGGTCGCCGCGGTGATCACCGGTTCGCTCACCACGACCACCGCCGACGGTGACCGGACCTGCTCGTTCGCCCCGACCATCGGGTTCTTCTCCGTCGCTTGAGCCGACGCCGGAAATTGGAGTTTCGATCTATGAAGTTTGCCGTCCCCGGCCTGATCAGCGGTCTGGCCGGCGCGATCCTAGGGGTGATTGCCGTGCTCGGCATCACCGCAGGCGCGCAACAGAATTCGATCCCAGCCCCCGAGACCACCGCTGACCCGGGCTCGTCGGTGCTCGGCAACGTGCAGTACGGCAGCCGATGAACAGCGGGCGCAGGATGATCGCCTGCATTCTCGTCGGACTCGGCGCGCTGCTGCTCGCCGCCGCCGTCATGATCCCCACCTACACCGTCGGCAAGGTCGCCAAGACCCCGCTGGATCTGCGGGTCACCACGATCGCCAAGAGTGTGCCCGGCGAAGACAGCATGGTGCTGGACTCGAAGTCGCTTGTCTCGCCCGAAGGTTCGGCCAAGATCGACACCAACGTCCCCGTCTCCTCGCAGCGTTACCTCACCGTCGAGGAGCCGTCGGACGCCGACGAGATGACCGTCCAGGCCGGTCAGACGCTGCGTCGTGACGACCGCGACGGCGACAAGGGCGTGCTCGACGCGAAGGTCGACCGGGTGACAATCAGCCGGACCTCCGGCGAGCCGGTTTCGACCTCGCCCAACGGCTCGATCGCGATCAACGTCGACAAGTCCGGCGCGTCGGTGGCCGATCCGACAAACCGTCAGGGTCTGCAGTACCGCTTTCCGATCGGCACCGAGAAGAAGTCGTACCCGTACTTCGACCTGAAC
>NZ_JBHXMY010000400.1:0-5571 GCF_042720195.1 Nocardia sp. NPDC058497
ATTTAGTGTCTCGTTGGCTCGGTGTTGTGTTTAAGAGACCGCACGTGTTCCATGGCGGCGTATTCGCTGACGGTGAAGTAGCGGAATTCGGCGATTTCGCCGGTGGCGTGGGGTTCGCCGGTGAAGTCGGCGAGGAAACAGGTCATGTGCAGGCCGGTGTTCTTCCCATGGCCGAAGGCTTCGGCCTCGAAGATGCCGAGTTCGGCGACGCCGGACAGACCGACGCCGAGTTCTTCCTCGATCTCGCGGTGTAACGCCTCTAAGGGTGTTTCGCCCGGATCGATCTTCCCGCCCGCCATGTAGAAGACGTCCTTACCTTCCGGGCGCGTCTGGATCAGCCTGCGGTCGCGGACATGGGCGAGGGCGGCGGTGCGGATCATGGGCATCACTCTATGGAGCGATCGGCTCCGGCTCACATCGAACGGGATCCGCGCCGCCATGGTGTCTGGGTCAGCTCACGGTGTGGGCGCCTCCTGCGGTGTGATGGTGCGGGTTTCGGAGCTGGTCAGCGCATCGGTGCGGGAGGTGTCCTTGAGGTCGACGCCGGAGCGGCCGAGTTTGCGGGCGCCTGCGATCAGGCCGGCGACTACTCGGGCGGCGTCGGTATAGGTGAGGCCGTCGGGTGGGTGGATGTTGGAGATGCAGTTTCGTTCGGCGTCGGTGCGGCCGGGGCGCGGGGCGTGGGTGAGGTAGATGCCGAGGCTGTCGGCGACCGAGAGGCCGGGGCGTTCGCCGATGATCACCAGGACGGTGCGGACGCCCATGGCCGCGGCGATGTGGTCGCCCAGGGCGACGCGTGCCTGGGTGGCGATCACCGGCGGGGCCAGCGTGTAGCGGTCGGAGAGTTCGTCGGACAGTGCGGCGAGCAGGCCCGCGCCGTGGTCGGTGAGCGCGCGGGGGGACAGGCCGTCGGCGAGTACGAAACCGATATCGGCACTGTGGTTTTCGACCCCGGACAGGTCGGCGGGCTGCCTGCCGAGGTCGGGGCGGCGTAGGTATTCCGAGCGGTCGGCGGCCATGCTGGTCACCGTGACCGGGGCGCCGAGGCCCATGCTCGCGATCTGTTCGGCGAACATTTCGGCTTCCAGCGGGACGTGCACCGCGTCCCTGGCGGCGGCGTGCGCGGCCCGCAGCGCGAGGACTTCGGTGGTCGGCAGGGCGTCGCCGGTGCGCCCGAGTCCGATCCTGGCCTGGGTGTTGCGCCGCAGGTCGCGCCAGAACTCCTGCGCCACAGCATCTTCGGAATTCGATGCCGCACGTTCTCCCGATGTCGGCTCGCCCACTGCACTTCCTCTCGGCTCGGTGTTCGATCCCGTGATGCGCAGAATCGGCTTCGTCGCAGTGGATTTCATCGGCATATCCGCGCTGGTACTCATCGGTTCGCCGCCAACGCCCGCAGCGGTGACGACAGCGGTTCCACCTGCCGTATCCGGCCGTTGGCGTCGAGCATGCCGAGCGCGGACAACCACGCCTCGAATTCCGGTGCGGGACGCAGATTCAGCACCTGCCGCGCGTAGAGCGCGTCGTGGAAACTCAGGCTCTGATAACCCAGCATCACATCGTCGGCGCCGGGCACCGTGATGACGAACGCGCAGCCCGCCGCGCCCAACAGCGTGAGCAGGGTGTCCATGTCGTCCTGATCGGCCTCGGCATGGTTGGTGTAGCAGACGTCTACCCCCATCGGCAGGCCGAGCAGCTTGCCGCAGAAGTGGTCCTCGAGCCCTGCCCGGATGATCTGCTTGCCGTCGAAGAGGTACTCGGGCCCGATGAATCCGACCACCGTATTCACCAGCAGCGGTCGCAGATCCCGCGCGACGGCATAGGCGCGCGCTTCGAGCGTCTGCTGGTCCACCGGTCGATCACCCACGCCCAGATGGGCATTCGCGCTCAACGCCGAACCCTGCCCGGTCTCCAGATACATCACGTTGTCGCCGACCGTGCCGCGTCCGAGCGAGCGCCCGGCCTCGTTCCCCTCGCGCAGCAGCGAGATGTTCACGCCGAAACCGGCATTCGCGCCCTCGGTGCCCGCCACCGACTGGAACACCAGGTCCACCGGCGCGCCCGCCTCGATCAGCCCGATGGTCGTGGTGACGTGGGAGAGCACGCACGACTGGGTCGGAATGTCGAAGCGCAGACGGACCTCGTCGAGCAGGTGCAGGAGATCGGCGGTGGCGTGGGGCGAGTCGGTGGCCGGGTTGATGCCGATCACCGCGTCACCACAGCCGAGCAGGAGTCCGTCGAGGGTGGCGGCCGCGATCCCGCGCGGATCATCGGTCGGGTGGTTGGGTTGCAGGCGCGTACTCAACCGGCCGGGCAGGCCGATCGTGGTGCGGAAACCCGAGGTCACCACGGTCGCTTTGGCGACGGCGATCAGATCCTGATTGCGCATGATCTTGCTGACCGCCGCCACAATCTCCGGCGTCAGCCCGGGCGAGACCGCGGCCAGCGTCGTCGCCGAATCCTCGGTCGCGGCGACCGCGAGCAGCCAGTCGCGCAATCCGCCGACGGTGAGATGCGCGATCGGGGCGAACGCGGTCCGATCATGGCTGTCGATGATCAGCCGGGTCACTTCGTCGGTCTCGTACGGGACGACCACCTCGGTGAGGAAGGTGGTCAGCGGCACGTCGGCCAGTGCCCACTGCGCGGCCGCGCGTTCGGCATCGGTCGCGGCGGCGCAGCCGGCCAGCTGGTCGCCGCTGCGTTCGGGCGTCGCCTTGGCCAGGAGATCGATCAGACCGTCGAAGGTGTAGGTCGTTGCGCCGACAGAGCTGCGGTACACGGTCATCGGGTGCCGCCTCCTTTCACGGATTCGGTGAGCGGATTACTCGAGCTCTTGTTCGGCCTTGGCCAGCGCCGCGAACTCCTCGTCGGGGGATTTGGCGACCAGGTGTTTGCGACTGTAGAGCCCGAAGTAGGCCATGAAGGCGCAGAACACACCGAGGGTGAACAGCGCCGCCTTCTGGTCGACCAGGAAGGTCGCCGCCACCGAGGCCGCCGCGATGACCAGCGCGAACGAGGTGGTGACGATGCCGCCGGGCGTGCGATACGGCCGCGGCATGTTCGGTTCGCGGACGCGAAGCACGATGTGGCTCACCATCATCAGCACGTAGCTCACCGCGGCGCCGAACACGGCCATGTTCAGCAGCATCGCGCCTTCGCCGGTGAGTGAGAGGCCGAAGCCGATGATGCCGGGCACGATCAGCGCCAGCATCGGGGCCTTGCGGGAGTTGGTCACCGACATGCTGGTCGGCAGGTAGCCGGCGCGGGAGAGCGCGAAGGTCTGGCGCGAGTAGGCGTAGACGATGGAGAAGAAGCTGGCGATCAGACCGGCCAGGCCGATGTAGTTGACCACCTTGGCCGCCGGGCTGTCACCGAGCGCCTCGACGAGCGGGTTGCCCGAGGCCGAGGCGTCCTGGGCGCCGAGCGCGCCGGTCACCAGGACCAGCACCACCGCACCGGTGACCACCAGCAGCAGCATCGCCACGATGATGCCCTTGGGCACGTTCTTCTCCGGCTCGCTGGCCTCCTCGGCCGCCAGCGGCACGCCTTCGACGGCGAGGAAGAACCAGATGGCGAACGGGATCGCGGCCCAGATGCCCATGTACCCGAACGGCAGGAACGACGACGAGCCGGTCGCGGCCGGGTCCGCCGCGATAGTGGTCAGATTCGCGACATCGAACCTGCCCACCGCGGCGATCGCGAAGACGACCAGACCGACCAGCGCGATCGCGGTGATCACGAACATCGCCTTGAGCGCCTCACCCGCCCCGCCGAGATGGATGCCGATGAACAGCGCGTACACCGCCAGATACACCCACCACCCGTCGGTGATCCCGAACAGGTTCAGCGACTCCACATAGGCGCCGATGAAGGTGGCGATGGCCGCGGGCGCGATCGCGTATTCGATGAGAACCGCTGTCCCGGTGGCGAATCCGCCCCACGGGCCGAGCGCGCGCCGGGCGAAGGTGTAGCCGCCACCGGCCGCGGGCAGCGCCGAGGACAGCTCGGCCATGCCGAGGACCATGGCCAGATACATGCCCGCGATGACGATCGCCGCGATCAGCAGACCACCGAAACCGCCCTCGGCGAGACCGAAATTCCAGCCGGAGTAGTCACCGGAGATCACATAGCTCACGCCGAGACCGGCCAGCAGCACCCAGCCGGCCGAGCCGGAGCGCAGGGTGCGTTTGGCGAGATAGTCGTCGGCGGGCGTGTCCGCACCCGTGGCGGGAATCGCGTCGGTACTCACAGGGGTAGCTCCTCATCAACAAGCAAGCGCGTGCGACGGCAACGGTGATCGTCGAGGGTTTGAAGAATGGTCGACGACTGTTACGGCCGTGGATCCCGCAGGTCAGCGGCGCGTATCGAGCACCGCCGACCTGCGGAAAAACGATGTGATAGCGCGTATTTCACATCACTGGGGAACGGTGTCACCGGTGGGTGGCGGCGGCTGGGATTCCAGCTCGGCCACCTCGTCGTCGGTGAGCAGGCGTGAGCGGATCAGGAACCGCACGCCCTCGGGGGCTTCCAGCGAGAAGCCGCTGCCCCGGCCGGGCACCACGTCGACGGTGAGATGGGTGTGTTTCCAGTACGCGAACTGGTCGGCACTCATCCAGAACGGGGTGTCGCCCGGCAGATGACCCAGCAGCACGTCCGAGGCGCCGACGCGGAACTCACCGCGCGGGTAGCACATCGGGGAGCTGCCGTCGCAGCAGCCGCCGGACTGGTGGAACATGACCGGGCCGTGGTGCCCGGCCAGTTCCCGCAGCAGCGTCGCCGCCTGTTCGGTGAGGTCGACGCGCCGCACCATCAGAAGAAGCCGAGCTTCTGCGGCGAGTAGCTGACCAGCAGGTTCTTGGTCTGCTGGTAGTGCTCGAGCATCATCTTGTGGTTCTCGCGGCCGATGCCGGACTTCTTGTAGCCGCCGAACGCCGCGTGCGCCGGGTAGGCGTGGTAGCAGTTGGTCCACACCCGGCCGGCCTTGATACCGCGGCCGAGGCGGTAGGCGGTGTTCATGTCGCGCGTCCACACGCCGGCGCCGAGACCGTAGAGGGTGTCGTTGGCGATCTTCAGCGCCTCGTCGGTGGAGTCGAAGGTGGTCACCGCGACGACCGGGCCGAAGATCTCCTCCTGGAACACGCGCATGTCGTTGCTGCCCTTGAAGATCGTCGGCTCGATGTAGAAGCCGTCGGCCAGCCCGTCGACGCTGCGGACCGCGCCGCCGGTGAGGACCTCGGCGCCCTCCTTCTTGCCGATGTCGATGTAGGACAGGATCTTCTCGAACTGGTCGTTGCTGGCCTGCGCGCCGATCATGGTGGCCTCGTCGAGCGGGTTGCCGCTGATGATCGCCTTGGTGCGCTCCACACAGCGGGCCATGAACTCGTCGTAGATCGAGGAGGCGATCAGCGCGCGCGAGGGACAGGTGCAGACCTCGCCCTGATTGAGCGCGAACATCACGAAACCCTCGACGGCCTTGTCGAGGAAGTCGTCGTCGGCGGCCATCACATCGGGCAGGTAGATGTTGGGGCTCTTGCCACCCAGCTCCAGGGTGTCCGGGATGTTGTTCTCGCT
>NZ_JBHXMY010000401.1:0-5549 GCF_042720195.1 Nocardia sp. NPDC058497
CTTGTGGTGTGTCGCAGTGCTCCCACGACAACACCTGTCCCGCCGCGCGCTCCCCCTGATCTCCCTACCCCGCGCGCTGGGCGGGCCCCGCCCCCCCCCCCCCCCCCACGCCTGGGCATCGCAAGCGGAGATCCCAGCGCGGGCGGTTGGCGCGGCTCTACGGCACCAGCACCGTCAGCGCGCCCGGCATCGCCTGCACGGTGACCGGCAGCATCCCCGCGGGCTCGCCGTCGGCCGTGGCGTAGCCGCCGTCGGCCGTGACGGTGATCCGCCGGGCGCGGTAGCGCTTGGTCGACGGATGGTCGATGCGCTTGCCCGCCGACAGCGCGGGCAGCAGC
This sequence comes from Nocardia sp. NPDC058497, assembly GCF_042720195.1. Taxonomy (NCBI): domain Bacteria; kingdom Bacillati; phylum Actinomycetota; class Actinomycetes; order Mycobacteriales; family Nocardiaceae; genus Nocardia; species Nocardia sp. NPDC058497. The sequence goes on from NZ_JBHXMY010000401.1 coordinate 339, forward strand.
CGCGCCATCTCGAGCCGGGAGACCGCGCCGACCACGGTGATGTCGAGGTAGCCGTCGTCGGCGAGCGCGTCCGGGCAGACCAGCATGCCGCCGCCGTAGGTACGGGTATTGCCGATCGGGGCCATCACGGCGTCGGTGTGGATCACCGTCTGTTCGCCGTCGGGGTTGTCGAGCGCGCCGGGCTCGAGGCCCGACAGCTCGATGGTGAACGGCAGCGTGTAGCCGCGCATCAGCTCGGCCACCGCGGCCACGGTGTAGCGCAGCGGGCCGCGCGGATAGCGCATCTTGTTGGCGCGCAGGGTGACCCGCGCGTCGAAGCCGGTACCGACGACGGTGGCGAACCAGGTGGGTGTCGCGTAGGTCGACTCGATCCGGCCGAGATCGATGTGGCGGACCCGCCCGCGCAGCACGATGTCGGTGGCCGCCTCCGGGTTGCCGGTCGGGATGCCGAGCTCCCTGGCCAGGTCGTTGCCGGTGCCCGCGGGCACGAGGCCCAGCGGCACGGTGCTGTGCGCGACCGCGGCCAGCAGCACGTTCATCAGCCCGTCGCCGCCGACGCAGATCACCGCGTCGGGCCGCCGGAGTTCGCTGGTGACGGCCGCCCTGACCTGCTCGACCGATTCGGCCGCGCTGGGCGCCCGCACCTCGGCCACCTCGACACCCTGGGCCAGCAGCCGCTCCAGCACCGCCTCGGCGACGCCGTCACCACGCCCCGCACCCGAATGCGGATTCGTGACGACGAGTACCCGCCGCACCGATAGTTCACTCACGACTCCACCTCGCCCGCGCTCGGCTCCGTCGTGCGCGAACGCGCACTGTGCATACGGTTCACTCGCCGAAACTCCCTCACGGCACCAGCTTTCCAGGATTGAGCACCCCGGCGGGGTCGAGTTCGCGTTTTACCGCGCGCAGCACGCGAACACCGAGGTCGCCGACCTCGGCCGACATCCACGGACGGTGGTCGGCGCCGACGGCGTGGTGGTGGGTGATGGTGCCCCCGGCGGCGATGATCGCGTCACCGACCGCGGACTTGGCGATATGCCACTGCGCGATCGGGTCGTCGAGCTGCTTGGCGACGATGGTGAAGTACAGCGAGGCGCCGGTCGGGTAGGTGTGCGAGATGTGGCACATCACCAGCGCGGGCGTGCCCTGCGCGCCGAGCGAATCCATCAGCGCGCCGGTGACCTTGGTCTTCAGGTTCGACAGGTTCGCCCAGGTGGTGGCGGTCTCCAGGGTCTCGCACAGCACACCGACGTCGAGCAGCGCGTCACGCAGGTACGGCGCGGCGAAGCGGCCGTGCTCCCACTGCCGCGCGGGCGCCTCACCGAGCGCGGTGCCGCCGGCGGCGGTCAGCAGTCCGCTCGCCTCCAGCGCGCGGGCGGCGACGTGCTCCTCGGTGCCCTCGTAGGTGGTGATGGCCAGGCAGCCCGCGACCGGAGCGCCGCCGACGTCACCGGAGCGAGCCAGATTCAGCCCGGTCTCGGCCTCGTCGGACAGCCGCAGCACCGTCGGCGCCGCGCCGGTCTGCACCAGCGAGCGCAGCGCGGCCGCGCCGGTGGCGAAGTCGGGGAACGACCAAGCCTGGTAGGCAGTGGTTTCCGGGACCGGATGCACGCGCAGCGTCACCGAGGTGATGATGCCGAGGGTGCCCTCGGAGCCGACGAACAGCTCACGCAGGTCCGGCCCGGCGGCCGAGGCGGGTGCCCGGCCGAGCTCGACGGTGCCCTGCGGGGTGGCGACGACCAGGCGCTCGACCATGTCGTCGAAGCGGCCGTAGCCCGCCGAGGCCTGACCCGACGACCTCGTCGCGGCGAACCCGCCGATGGTCGCGAACTCGAAGCTCTGCGGGAAGTGCCCGAGCGAGAGCCCGTGCTCGCCGAGCAGCGCCTCCGCGCGCGGTCCGGTGAGGCCTGCGCCCAGGGTCGCCAGGCCGCTGACCGGGTCGACCCCGGTGACGGTGTCGAGCCTGCGCAGATCCAGCGCGATGACCGTCGCGAACTGCCCGCGCACCGGATCGACGCCGCCGACCACGCTGGTGCCGCCGCCGAACGGAACGACGGCTATGCCATGCCCGGAGCAGTAGGTCAGCAGGGCCAGGACCTGGGCGTGATCGGCGGGGAAGAGGATCGCGTCGGGCGCGTCCTGCGGGCCGTCTGCGCGGCGGCGCAGCAGATCCGGGGTGCTCTTGCCGCCCGCGTGGCGCAGCCGCACGACATCGGCGGTGTTGAGATGTTCGTCACCCACGATGGTCGTGAGCCCGGCCCGATCGTCGGCGGTGAGAGTGGAGGGGCGCAGCGGCACGTCGCCCTCGTCGCGACGCGCCACCGGCTCGCCCGAGATACCGAATACCTGCGCGAGCAGGCCGCGGATCTGCGCCGACAGGGGCTGGTGTCCAGCGGGGACACCCCAGGCGTCCCACACCATATTCGGCTGCAGGGTGGTGGCACCGGAATTTTCGGGTTGCGTCTCGACCATGCGTTACATTCTGACATATAGTGTCAAGCAGTAACCAGTACGATATGTCCTCGAGTCGGCATCCGACCGCTGTCGGATGTCACTGCCCCGTATTCACGACACCGACCCCGCTGGTTCGCTCGATACCCTTGAGCGTTCCAGCTCGACCACGGCGCCGGACCCGGCGCCGCCGAACACACCGGGGTGAAGCACGATGATCGACATCGCGACCAACGCGGACGAGCAACTCTCGCCCACCGACGTGGCGATTCTCGATGCCACGCGGGCCTGCGTCGTCGACTTCGGCGTCCGTCGCACCACCCTCACCGAGGTGGCGCGCCGCGCCGGGGTCAGCAGGCCGACGGTGTACCGGCGCTGGCCCGACACCGGGTCGCTGATCGCCGAACTGCTCGTGCGCGAGTTACGCACGATCGTCGGCGAGACCATGCCCGATGTCGGCCTCGGCCGGCACCGGCTGGTCCGTGGCATCGTCGCCGGTGCGGCGGCGATCAGGGCGAACGCGGTGTTCGCCAAGATCTTCCGCACCGACACCGATCTGATGCTCACCTATGTGTTCGGACGGTTGGGGCGCAACCAGCGCACGCTGATCGAGCTGTTCGCGGCGGAGATCCGGCTCGGCCACGAAGACGGATCGATCCGCGCGGGCGATGCCGAGCAGATGGCGACCATGCTGCTGCTCATCACCCAGTCCGCGGTGCAGTCCGCGGGCACGGTGGAGCCGCTGCTGGCCGGTGCGCAGTTCGACGCGGAGCTGTCGAGGGCGATCGAGGGTTACCTGCTCCCGCCACGCGACAAGGACTGTGATGACTCCTGATTCGACGTTCGCCCTCAACGCGACCCGCCGCACCGCCGACCTGACCGCACTGGGCGATCGGCCCGACGTCGACGTCCTGGTGATCGGCGGTGGCGTGACCGGCGCCGGTGTCGCCCTCGACGCGGCCTCGCGCGGACTGCGCACCCTGCTGGTCGAGCGCGCCGACTTCGCGTTCGGCACCAGCCGCTGGAGTTCGAAGCTGGTGCACGGCGGCCTGCGGTACCTGGCGAGCGGGCGGGTCGGCATCGCGCACGAGAGCGCGGTCGAGCGGGGCATCCTGCTGCGGACCACCGCGCCGCACCTGGTACGCCCGCTCCCCCAGCTCGTGCCGCTGCTGCCCGGCATCAAGACGGCCCAGAGTTCGCTCATCCGTGCGGGTTTCGCCGCCGGTGACGCCCTGCGCATCGCCGCCCGCACCTCCGCCGGCACCCTGCCGCGCTCGCGCCGGGTCGCCGCCGCCGAGGCGCTGCGGCTGGCTCCGACCGTGCGCCGCGAGGGGCTGCGCGGCGGCCTGCAGGCCTGGGACGGTCAGCTCGTCGACGACGCGCGCCTGGTCGTCGCCCTGGCTCGCACCGCGGCCGCCGAGGGCGCGACCGTACTCACCCGGATGGAAGCCGTTGCAGCGACCGGTGATTCGGTCCAGCTGCGCGACACTCTCACGGACGAGACGCTGACCGTACGCGCCCGCGCGGTGATCAACGCGACCGGCGTGTGGGCGGGCGAGGTCGACCACAGTATCGAATTGCGACCCAGCCGCGGCACCCACCTGGTGTTCGACGCCGCCGCGTTCGGCGGTCTGAGCGCGGCGCTGACGGTGCCGGTCCCCGGCAGCATCAGCCGCTTCGTCTTCGCGCTCCCCGCGGCACACGGCCGCGTCTATCTCGGTCTCACCGACGAGGACGCGCCCGGCCCGATCCCGGACGAGCCGCAGCCCACCGAGGCCGAGATCGACTTCCTGCTCGACACCATCAACACCGCGCTGCGCGAACCGCTGACCCGCGCCGACATCCGCGGCCGCTTCGCCGGCCTGCGCCCGCTGCTGAAGACCGCCGACGACAGCACCGCCGACATCTCCCGCGAGCACGCGGTACTCACCTCCCCCGACGGCCTGATCACCGTCGTCGGCGGCAAGCTCACCACCTACCGGCAGATGGCCCAGGACGCCGTCGACGCCGCCGTCGCTCACGCCGCGCTGCCCGCGTCGAACTGCCGCACGACCCGCCTCCCCCTGGTCGGCGCGGTCGCGGGCGCGCCCCGCGACCGCATCGACGCACCCCCGATTCTCATCGAGCGCTACGGCAGCGAGGCAGGCCAGATCGTCTCGGCCTGGCTGGCCGATCCGTCCCTGCGCGAACCGGTCGCCCCCGGAATCGACGTCACCGCCGCCGAATTCGACTTCGCCATCAGCCACGAGGGCGCCCTCACCGTCGACGACCTCCTCGACCGCCGCTCCCGCATCGGCTTGGTCCCCTCCGACCGAGCCGCCGCCCTCCCCGCCGCGGAAGCCGCCTTCGCCCGATCCGTCGTCGGCAGCTGACCGCACGACCGCCCGGTCAGCCGTCGAGCCAGGTGGCCAGGTCGGCGCGCATGCAGGCGCGGGGCCATTCGTCGAGGCCGTGGGCGATCTCGGCGGCGCGGATGGCCCGCAGCTCCGGTGTCTCGTCGGCGGCGGGGATGTAGGTGAAGCCGAGGCGCTCGTAGTACGGGCCGTTCCACGGGACCTCGGTGAAGGTGGTGAGGGTGATCTCGTGCAGCCCACGGTCTTTCGCCCAGCGCACAGCGTGGTCGATCAGGCGTTTGCCGAGGCGAAGGCCCGCATAGGCCGGGTCGACCGACACCTGGTCGATGTGGGGGGGTGAGGGGCGCTGGGGGCCGCGCACGTCTAGGGCAGGGGCGGGGTGGTCGGGGGGGCGCCCCCACAC
>NZ_JBHXMY010000402.1:0-5546 GCF_042720195.1 Nocardia sp. NPDC058497
CTCTCGGCCGCCGCCCCCGCCCCCACCCCACACACCCACCCACCCCGACTCCCCCCCCCCCCCCCCCGCCCTCCCCCCCCCCCCCCCCCGACCGAGTGAACCCGCCATGCCAGGTGGCACTCACCGCGGCGGTTTCGCACGCGTGTAACCGATTACGGGGTCGGCAGCGGCTTGGTCTCGCCCGAGCCGGTGCTCAACAGGTTGGCCAGGCCGGTGACCAGGTTGGCCGAGCCGGAAACGGGCTCGTCGGCAACGGTGGTCGGCAGCGGCTTGGTCTCACCGGAACCGGTGGTCAGCAGGTTGCTCAGGCCGGTAACCAGGTTGGCCGAGCCCGAAACGGGCTCATCGGCCGAGGCGACGCCCGTGCCACCGAAGACGATGCCGGCCGCGATGGCGACAATGCCGAGGGTACGCATCTTGCGCATTGATAATCTCCTGAAGTTCTGTCACCGAACCGGAAATCGGCTGGCGCGAATATGTTTAGCAGACCAGATGTTCGGGTACATACGTGCCTATGAACATAAGTGAAACGTGCGGCGTCTAATTACCCTCGCCCACTTTCACCGACCAGCGAATATTCCGCCGGCAGTAGACCTGCGTCACACCTGGAAATTTCGCGCATAACAATCGCCGTGCGGAAACTATCGCCGGAATCCGTCCCGAGCACTATCGGCCAGATTTCCCCCACACGCAGCAACGGCGCCCGCCGAGTAATCGACGGGCGCCGGTGAAGACCGACTCAGGCCAGCAGCAGGCTGCCCGAGGCCGAGGACATCAGGCTCAGGAAGTTGACGATGTCCAGCAGTTCGGTTGCGGAACCGGTATCGGCGATGATGGCGTTGTTCACATTCTCTCCTTCAGACGTATCACCGAATTTATATCACGAGAGAATTACTAAAGCCGCGCCTGAAGTGAACGGCAAGAAAACTCAGCGCCCGCGCATCCGTACTACTCGGCCGGAGCCTCACCCGAGCCGCTGCTCAGCAGCTCCAGCAGCCCAGCCAGATCCAGACCTTCGGCCGAACTGGCCGGCTCCTCAGCGACTGCTTCGGCTTCACCCGAGCCACTGGACAGCAGCTCGAGCAGCGCGGCCAGATCCAGACCCTCGAGCGAACCGGCGGGCTCCTCGGCGACCGCCTCGGTCTCCGCCGTGCCCGTGGTCAGCCCGGACAGGAGCGCATCGGCCGAGCCGGTGGTCGGCTCCTCCGCGGCCGCCGCGACTCCCGCGCCCAGCATCGCGATGCTCGCCGCCGCTGCCACAGCCGCCCCGAAGACACGAATCTTGCTCATTGTGAACCCCTCATCTTTCAGATTTTCGGCGAAGTACGTTCCGCCCATACGAGATGTCTAACAGCGGCCGGACGACCCCCGGGAGACCGATGAAATGGGGGCAAGACAGCCGAAACCGAGCCGACACGCTCAGCCGCCGTCGCCCGACCAGCGTCGATACGACATGTCGACCACCCGGCAACGACTTACGAGCCCAGCCACCCCCGACCGTTCGCCGAATTCCGGACCTACCGGCCCGAACCGTCGATACAGTTCACAGCACTTCTGTGCCTATCACACGAGACGTCATCCGCCGATCCGAAACCTGTTGCGGTACTCCGTCGGAGTCGTATCCAGCCGTCGCCGAAACGCCCGCGTCAATGTGTCGACAGTATTGAAACCACAAGCGGCAGCGACACGTTGGAGTGTTTCGTCCGTCGTTTCCAGCCGATGCGGAGCCACTTCCACCCGCGCGTCAGATACATCACCAACTGCCGCGGCTCGTCCCCTTAGTCCCGACGCCTACTGACCTGAGCGCCTAGCCTTCGGCAGATTCAAGTTGGGCAAGAATCTCGCGGACAGCTGCGGTTTCGCTGGGCAGCCGGTTCGCGAGGAGGTTCCAGAGGATGTTGTGGTCGACGGCGTCATAATTGTGCGGGACCAGATTCCTCGTCGCCTTGACCCCGCGCCACGAAACCTCGGGATGCGCGACGATGAATTCCTCGGGCAGCCGGGCCACCGATTCGCCCAATCGGTGCAGCACCGCCTCGGCCGCCAGCCTGGTGATCTCGTCGGAGTCGTAAGCGGACTTGCCGCCGCTGACGATTCTGGCCGCCATCTCGCTGAAGGCGAGGAAGTCTCGCAGGCTCCTGGCTGTGCGTTCGCCGGCGTCCCGGCCGCTCACAGCGGCTTGGCCTCGTCCCGGATCGGGTGCGGCCCCGCGGGAGGGGCGCGGCTTGGCCGCGTCCCGCAGCCGACTCAACATCGTCGGCGAAGGCCGCCGTGTCCCACTCTCATAGGCGGCGATGTTGGACTGAGCGACACCGGACCGCTGCGCCAGCCCAGCCTGGGTCAGGCCAGTGGCGCGGCGCAGGTCACGCACGGCCGTTCGGGAGTTGCTGGACCACCGAAAGCGCGCCCCGGGGGTGGGGACGGTCAGGAACCGGAACCGGCGATCAACAGGTGCAACAACCCGCTCGAACCGGTCAGCAATTTCACCAGCACCCAAGTGGGCCACTCCAGCCCGCCCGAACTCGTCACCAAAACCCCTTGTTACCCAACCTCACAAAACACTCGCACCGACATCCTACGGCCGCCCCGTAAGGTCGCTACGCCGCCCAGATCGCGGTGAGAGCGGCAGGCTCTCGACCCGCATCGAACTCGTAGAGCTGCCAGCACGCCGAGGTGCCCGACCAGGCGGCGATGCGCGGGTCGGTGATCACGCGCCGACCACCGTCGGACAGCGCGACGGTGGCGGTGTCCCCGTCGCGGCGGACTTCGAACGAGAGTGGGGTTCCGGCGGGCCCGCCGGCATGGGGCTCGGTGGCGAGGACGACGCTGTGTCCCGCGGCCGCATCCCACACCGTCAGTTGCCAATGGGTGTTGTCGATGATGAATTGAACACCGGCATTGGGCATCCCCTGCCGACCAACCAGCGAGTCGACCAGCGAGTTCTCCCACATCGTCAGGGCGACCGATCCCCCGCCCTCGACGAAGCTCACGGTCACACCGAGCCGCTGCACGGGCGCGTCCAGAATCGACTCCACGTAGCCGGCGGAGTTGTCGGCGGTAGAGCGCGCATGGACCAGCTGCCCAGCTTCGACGACCGGCATGGCGTCCTTGGTGATCGCGGCCGCACGGAACGTGCGCCCGCCGATCTGTACGGGCAGCGGGCCGTCGGGCAACGCGGCGAAGTCGACCGTCAGCGGCGCGCCGTGATCGCTCGGCACCGGGCCGAGTCCCCGGGAGTGGCCGCCGTCTGCCGCGGGCTGAATGCCCGCGGCTATTCGGCGGTCGGTGGACTGCACACCGAAGATCACAGCCGCCACCGTCAGCGCGGCCGCCAGGACGAGGGCTATGCGGATCAGCACGTATTGCGTGCCGGTTTCCCGGCCAGGCGATCCAGCAACCACGCGCCGATCTGCGGGCCTGCCACGAGAGTGCCGTGCCCTTCGTCTGGGCGCACGATGAATTCGATTGTGCCGCCGATCCGGCATCCGGTCCGGACTGCCTGACGTACCCATGAGACATTCACCTTCTGATCCTCCGCACCGGTAATGACCAACATGGGCCCGGATGCCCGGCGCTGTGGCAGTGCGATCGATGCGAAGGCCTGCTTCAACCGGGTCGCGGCCGCATCCGAAACCGGTTCGGTGTCACGTGCTGTGAGCGACGCCGGGACCACCGCCCCCCCGGGGGGGGGGGGGGGCGGGAGACCCCCCCCCCACAACACACCCCCCCCCCCGGACCCCCCCCGCGACGTTTACCCGTCGTGTCAGCGACTCGAGCACCTGCTCGCGCTGGTCGGCGTGCGGTCCGGTACACGCCGACCACATCGACTCGCCGCGCTCGAGTGCCCCGTGCAGGTAATCGCGCACGTCCAGTTCGGGCCGGTAGTTGGACAGTCCGGCCAACACCATCGGCAGCCACATCTGCTGCTCGTGCGACAACCAACCCGACTGCGCCAGGGCGACCATGCCGGTGAGGTCGGTCATCGGTGCACTAGATGCCGAGCCACGGAAGTCCAGCCCGTCGCCGTATGTTGCGGCGTACTCATTCGCCGCCCAGGCCGCGTGGCCGCCTTCGGAGGCCCCGACCGCATACCAGATCGCGGAGGCTTCGTGCACCAACGCTCTGGCCGCACGCACGGCATCGATCATGTTATACGCGGCGGTTTTCGGTTCCAGATACGCGGTGGCACCGCCGCCGGCACCCCACCCCTGAAAGTCGGTCATCGCCACCACGAATCCCAGCTGCAGCAGCGAGGCAACGGCGAGGTCGTATCCGAGCAGATCCGTGTGTTCGGAGGTACCGCAGCTCGGATCGAGCCCGGTTGCGCCGTGCCCGTAACTCAGTACGGGCCAGCCACCGGCGGGGGCTTCACCGTTCGGGACGAACACGACACCGGAGACGTCCCGGGCGGAGCCGTCCACACCGGACACGCTGCGGTAGGTGACCGTCCAGCCGCGGTCGGCGTCGGCGTCGAGTGCCGCGCTCCACTCACGGATCGGCGTTGCGGTGACAATGCCGCCGCGCTCACGCAGTACTTCACCGGAGACCTGTGGGGGCACAGCGTCCACGAACTCCGTCGCCAGGCTGTCGGTGGCGGCTGTCGGGGTGCATCCGGCTTGCAGCACCGCGGCTGCGCACACGACAACCGCAGCGAGAATTCGCATCATGGCCGACTTTCCACCTGATCGGCACGCACCGCACAGGCTCGGCGATAGACCTGCTCGAGCCGTTCGGCCACACCGGTCATCGACAGCTGCCCGCGGGCCAACCGCGCACCCGACTCGCCCATCTCACGCCGAAGCTGGGGTTGCTGCAGCAACTCTCGCGTCGCCGCGGTGAGCGAGTCCAGATCGTCCGAGCGCACCACGATGCCGCAACGGTGCTCTTCGATCAGCGGAGCAAGCCCACAGGTATCGGTGACGACAACCGGCAAGCCGAGCGCCATCGCCTCGAGCACGCTCATCGGGTACGGCTCATCGACCGAAGCCAGCACATACACGCTCGCCCGGGCCGTGCGTGCGGCCGTCTGCTGCGGTGCCAGCGCACCCTCCCAGCGCACCGGTGCCCCCGTGGTTTCGATGAGCTGCTCGACCGCACCGGCCGAGCCCTCGTCGGGGCCCACCATCCGAAACCGGGCCGCGATGCCCTCCTCGTGCAGACGTGCGGCCATGCGCACGAACAGCTCCGGCCGCTTCCGCGGGTGCAACCGCGCCAGGTAGAGCACCTCGGGTACGTCGTCCGGTCCGGCATCGGGCCGATCCACGAGGGGGATCGGAACACCGTTGTGCAGTTCCCGCAACGGTAGCTGCCGACCGGCCACGGCCGTGAGGTCGGCTGCCTCCCGCGCGGTCAGGTGCAGCACCGCCGCGGCCGCACGCAGGGTCGGGACCGTCCAGAAGCGGTCGAGTGGCCGGGCGAGGAGCTTGTCGCTCGGGTCGATCATGCCGTGTGTCTGAACGACCAACGGCACACCCGCCGCGAGCACGATGCGCGCGGCAGGCAGGGTGACGAGGTCACGTGCCAGATGTACATGCACCACATCGAAC
>NZ_JBHXMY010000403.1:0-1009 GCF_042720195.1 Nocardia sp. NPDC058497
ATGGTAGGTGGCGGAACCTCGGATCGAAATCAGATGTTGCTCGCGATGTCGGTGGTACTCGGCACCGCCCGCGATGGCTTCGCAGGTGATCGACGACGGTGAAAGGTGCGTTGCGATATGAGCATGACTGCGGATCGACGGACGTTCCTGAAGGGCAGTGCGCTCGTTGCCGTGGCGGAAGCCCTCGGGATATCGGCGCTGTTGTCGGCATGTTCGGGTGGAGCCGGTGGAGCCGGAACGGTCGGCGACACTATCCGGTTCGGATTCCTGGCCGACATGCAAGTGCCCGACCCGGACATCTTCTATGAGGGAGAGGGTCTCCAGGTCACTCTGAGTGTCTACGAAGGTTTGGTCGCCTACAAACCCGATTCGCCCGAAATCGGGCCCGGCCTGGCCGAGTCGTGGACGGTCACCGACGACAGCCTCACCTACACGTTCAAGCTACGTGCCGGTGTGACCTTCCACGACGGCACGCCGATGACGGCCACCACCATCATCAAGAGTTTTCAACGGCGCACCACCATCAACCAAGGGCCGGCCTACCTGATCGCCGACGTGGAGTCGATGTCCGCACCCGACGACTCCACTCTCGTGGTCGAGCTCAGGCATCCTGTCGAGCCGTTCCTGGACTACCTCGCCTGCCCGTGGGGCCTCAAGGCAGTCAGCCCGACCGCGGTGCAAACCCATACCGTGAACGGTGATCTGGCGCAGGGCTGGTTGAGTACGCACGATGCGGGAACCGGGCCATACCAGATCACGGAGTTCGTGCCGAGCAGTCACTACACGCTGACCGCTTACGCCGGCTACTGGGGAACGAAACCGGAATTCACCTCCCTGCGCGTCCAGATCATCCCCGACATCACGACGCAGCGCCTTTTGCTCGAGCAGGGGCAGCTGGACATCATCACCAAGGGCCTGCCGATCGCTGCGATCGAGGCGATGAATAAGAACCCGACGTTGTCTGTGGCGGAACCACCCACGGGCTTGCAGAGGGGGATAATCACTGAAA
>NZ_JBHXMY010000403.1:1019-5457 GCF_042720195.1 Nocardia sp. NPDC058497
GACATCCGACGGCGTTCAAGTCGTCGATCTTCCTGAACTGGAAAAAGGGTGTGTTCTCCGATACCGAGTTCCGCCAGGCGATGCGCTCGGCAGTGGACGTTCCCGCGCTCATCAACCCGGCCTACGGTCCGACAGCCTCACGATCCACCCAGTTCTACCCGGCCGGAGTGCTGCGGGAGGGCGCTGCCCCGGACGCGCCCGATCACGACGTATCCAAGCTGAAGGCGCTGATTGCGGAGCTGCCGGACAGTGACAAGCAGATCGACCTCGCCTACGACGAGGCGGGCGGAGCGACCGATGCCCGCGTTGCCGAGCTGCTCCAGACACAGTTGGCAGCGCTGGGACTTGCTGCCACGGTGCGGGCCATGCCCACCTCGCAGGTGTTCGCACTGCATTCGGCGCCAATCGGGCAGCAGCCGCACATGCTGGTCCATGGGTCGGGCGGCGACGCGCTCAATGCCGACACCACACTGCGGATCTTCTTCCGCACAGGGGTATCGCCGATCAACTGGTTCAACTATTCGAATACCGCTCTCGACGACGTCATGGACGCCGGGCAGCGATCCCTCAGCAAAGCGGACGCCGAAGTGCACTGGGTCAAGGGCGCTGAGATCGTGATGAACCAGGCATGGGTTATCAACCTCTGCGATATCAAAGACTTCATTGTGACCAACTCCGGCATCGGCCAGATCGTGCACACGCTGCTGGGCCCGGGGATGGTGCCCATCAACCTTCTCCGGAAGGTGAAACCGAGTTGAAGCACACCCGCAACGGCGCGGCACGCGCAGACGGTGGCGGCCAGTCGGCCGCCGCGCTCACTCCCCGTGCCTGTGTGAGCGACCTCCATGTGACGTTTCGCAGCCGAGGCGTTGCGTTGCGCGCGGTCCGGGGCGTGAGCGTCGAGATCGCCGCCGGGGAGATCCTCGCCCTCGTGGGCGAGTCCGGCTCGGGCAAGAGTGTAGTGGGGCTGAGCTTGCTCGGACTCCAGGTCGGCGATCCGCCTGCGGTCGTCAGCGGACGGGCCGAGGTGTGTGGTGTCGACATGGTTGCCGCCTCGCCTGCCGAGCGACGCAGGATCCGTCGCGCCCACCTGGGCTCTGTCTTTCAAAATCCGATGACGTCACTGAATCCGACGATGCGAATCGGCGACCAGGTGCGGGAAGTCGCAGGCTCGAGTGCGGAGGCATGCCGGCTACTCGACCTGGTCGGTGTCCCGCAGGCCGGCCGCAGGCTGCGGGCGTACCCCCACGAGCTTTCCGCGGGATTGCGGCAACGGGTCATGATCGCGATCGCGATCGCGGCGGAGCCGGACCTGATCATTGCCGACGAACCGACGTCGGCGCTGGATGTCACCGTGCAGGCGCAGATTCTGGCGTTGCTTTCCGACCTGCGGGCGGAGCTCGGTTGCTCGGTGTTGCTGATCACCCACGATATCGGCGTCGCCGCAGAGGTCGCCGACCGTGCCGCGGTCATGTACGGAGGGCGCCTCGTCGAGATCGGCGCCATGACCGACGTCCTCGCCACCCCCTCCCACCCCTACACGGTCGGCCTGTTGGGTTCGCGACTCGATCTCGGCCTGCCGTTGGGCCACCGAATACCGGTCCTGACCGGCATGCCACCGGATCCCCGTCACCCTCCGTCGGGTTGTCCGTTCGCTCCGCGTTGCTCGCTCCGCACCGACGAATGCGATGAGTCGCTGATCCCCCTGACGCCGGCTGCCACACACTCCGGTCTCGCGGCGTGCATCCTCCCGGCACAGGTCGAGCGGACCCACGCGCGCGGGCCGACTCCCGCGTTCCCGCCGTTGGAAATCCCGGCCCGTCCGCGACCTGCCATGCGGTGCATCGAAGTCGGCAAGGACTTCCGAATTCGCAACGGCCTGGCCAGGCGCGAGAGGCTGTCGGTACTGCGCAACCTCAACCTGCAGGTGGAAGCAGGCGAGGCCGTCGCCGTGGTGGGCGAGTCCGGATCGGGCAAATCGACACTGCTGCGGATGATTGCGGGACTGGCGCAACCCGACAGCGGTGTCATCGAGCTGTCCGGATCATCGACGCAGATGATCTTCCAAGACGCCAGCGCGTCGCTGACGCCGTGGCTGACCGTCGGCCGACAGGTCGGCGAACGGCTGCCGCGGGCGCTCGGCCGGGCTGGTCGCCGGGCCCAGCTGGTCGCAGCGCTCGAACGCGTCGGGCTCCCGGCGGCCGTCGCCGACCTCCGTGCCGACAGCCTGTCGACAGGGCAGCGCCAGCGCGTCGCGTTCGCGCGGGCCACGATCGTTGTTCCCGCACTGTTGCTGTGCGATGAGCCGACCTCAGCGTTGGACGCGCCGCTGGCGGCGTCGACGTTGAACTTGATTCAGACACTGCGGCGCGAGTTCGGGCTGACGGTCATATTCGTCACCCACGATGTGGCCGCAGCGCGTTTCATCGCCGACCGCGTCGCGGTGATGTATCGCGGCGAGATCGTCGAGATCGGTGCCGCCGAGGAGGTGGCTCATGCACCGTCGCACCCGTACAGCAAGGCGTTGGTGGCTGCGGTGCCGAATCTCAGGAGCGCACCGGTACAGCTGCGCCGCAAGCCGACAGGCGCGACGAACATTCCGCCGGCGGCGCCCTCCACGAGCAGTGGCGCGCGCAGCGAATCGGCTGCCGCGGCAGTAGCGGCGCGCCGACGCTCGAAACCGGGTGATGTGATCACGTTGTGTGTGCTGGCGACGCTGATCGTCGTCATGCTCGGCGCGCCGTGGATTGCCCCCTACGACCCCGATCTACCGGTCGGGCCCCCGACATCCCCACCGAATGCGGCGCATTGGCTCGGTACCGACGAGGTCGGACGCGACATCCTGAGCCGCGTCCTGATCGGCATGCGCTCCAGCTGGTGGGGTGCACTCTGCGTGATCGCGTCCGGAATTGTCCTCGGCGGCGCTGTGGGGCTCGTCGCCGGCACCCTCGGCGGGTTCGTCGACCGGATCCTGATGCGCATCACCGATATCTTCATCGCCCTGCCTGCGTCCTTGCTCGCGATCGCCGTCGTCACCGCGATCGGGCCGTCGTATGTCCATACGCTGTCGGCGGTGGCACTCGTGTGGTGGCCGCTGTACGCGCGCGTTGTCCGGGGGGAGGTGACCAGGCTCCGATCGCTGCCGCATATCGACGCCGCGCGGCTGTCCGGTGCGGGCCGATTCCGGCTCGGCTGGCTGCACCTGTTACCTGGCGCGTGGCCGCCGACCATTATCGCGGCCAGTCTCGACGTCGGCGCCTTGATCCTGATGCTGTCCGGCCTCTCCTTCGTCGGGCTCGGTGCTCCCGCGCCTGCTCCCGAGTTGGGTGCGATGTGCGCGAGGGGACTTCCCTATCTGCTGGATTCCTGGTGGGTGCCGATCATGCCCGCGATCGGGCTTTTCGTGCTCGCCACGATCGCGAACTTCGCTGGTGACGTCATTCGCGACCGCCTCACCGATCGCTGACCGCCGGCCGGCATTGCCCCTTTCTTCCACCGCAAGGGAGAAACTCCGAATGCTCAAAGTCCTAGCCCGGCGCGGCAGTTCGACCATCCTCGTGCTGCTCGCGCTCGTCGCGGTGGTGTTCGTGCTCCGGCAAGTCTCGCCGGTCGATCCGGCTCGAGCGTTCGTCGGCGACAGGGCCTCCGCTGAGGTCGTCGAGCGAGCACGGCACGATCTCGGTCTCGATCGGCCGCTGCCGGTGCAGTATGTCGGCTACGTCGAGAAGGCGGCTACCGGCGACTTCGGACAGTCCGCGGTGACGCGGCGGCCGGTCAGCTCCGATATCGCCGACTATCTGCCCGCCACAGCGGAACTGATCATCTGTGGCTTTGTGCTGGCCGTTCTGCTCGGCTTGCTGCTCGGACTGGCGACAGCACTGCGGTGGCCCGGGTCGGGCGCCCTTCGATTCGTGCTGATCGGCGGATCGTCGATGCCGATATTCCTCGCCGCCTTGCTCGGAATCCTGTTGTTCTACAAAGAGTTCGGGGTTCTCCCCGCCCGCGGACGCAGCTCCTACAGCGACGCACCCGACGGACCGACCGGGTTCTTACTCATCGACTCGCTGCTTGCCGGGCGGCCGAGCGTATTCATCGATGCGGTCGAGCACTTGATTCTTCCCGTCGTGTGCTTGTCCATGGTCCCCGCGGTCGCCATCGGCCGGGCACTCCGTAGCAGCCTGCAGCACACCCTGCGCTCGGACTACGTTCGCACTGCCCGCGTCAAAGGCATGACCGAGCTACGCGTCGTCGTCAAACACGCGTTGCGGAATTCGGTGAACTCGACTCTGTCGATCGCGGGCATGCAGGTCGCTGCCATGTTCGGCTCCGACATCCTGCTGGAACTGATTTTCGCCTGGCCCGGCATCGGCCTCTACACCGCGCAAGCCATCAAAGCCAGCGACTACACCGCCATCGCCGGGATCACCTTGACACTCGG
>NZ_JBHXMY010000404.1:0-5455 GCF_042720195.1 Nocardia sp. NPDC058497
CATGAGGGTGTTAGTCGCCCGCACTCTGACTCGAGCGGACTGACAGACGAACCCGAAGTGCTGATCGCCGCCGAGGACGGCCTCGGCCTCATCATCCTGAACCGGCCCAAGGCCATCAATGCGCTCAACCACCCGATGGCACTGGCGATCACCGAGGCGCTGCGCGCATGGGCCGACGACGACGCGGTACGCGCGGTCGTCGTCAGCGGCGCGGGCGAGCGCGGATTGTGCGCGGGCGGTGACATCGTCGCCATCCACGCCGACGCGAAAGGCGGTGCGGCGAACGCCGATTCACCGACCGGGGTGTTCTGGCGCGACGAGTACATCCTCAACGCGTTGATCGGTAGCTACCCCAAGCCGTACGTGGTGATCATGGACGGCATCGTGATGGGTGGCGGCGTCGGCCTGTCCGGGCACGGCAGCCACCGCATCGTCACCGAACGCTCCCGGATCGGGATGCCCGAGGTCGGCATCGGTTTCGTTCCCGACGTCGGCGGTACCTACCTGCTCTCCCGCGCGCCGGGCGAGCTCGGCACCCATGTCGCGCTGACCACCGCGCGGATGAGCGCTGGCGACGCCATCGCGGCCGGCTTCGCCGACCACTACGTGCCGTCCGCGGCCATCCCGGCACTGCTCGACGCGCTGCGCACCACCGACGTCGACGCGGCGATCGCGGCGGTCGCCGAACCGGCACCGTCCTCGGACCTGCTCGCCCAGCAGGGCTGGATCGATGCCTGCTACAGCGCAGACACCGTCGAGGAGATCGCGGCCCGCCTGCAGACCACGGACTCGCCCGAGGCGACCAAGGCCGCCGAGGATCTGCTGGCCAAGTCGCCGGTCGCGCTGAAGGTGACGTTGCGGTCGCTGCGGGCCGCGCGGGCGCTGCCGAGCCTCGAGGCGGTGCTGGATCAGGAGTACCGGGTCTCGATCGCCTCGCTGCGCTCGCACGACCTGGTCGAGGGGATCCGCGCCCAGGTCATCGACAAGGACCGCAATCCGCGGTGGGAGCCCGCGACCCTGTCCGAGGTCACCGACGCGCAGGTGGCGGCGTACTTCGCCGAACTGGGCGACAAGGAACTCGGCGCTACCACACAGGAGGCACAGCGATGAGCAAGAAGATCGGTTTCCTCGGGCTCGGCCACATGGGCGCGCCGATGGCGGCGAACCTGGTGCGGGCCGGCTACGACGTGGTCGCCTTCGATCCGGTGCCCGCGGCGCAGGAGCAGGCGCGCGCCGACGGCGCGACGGTGGTGACCGTCGCCGCCGAAGCGGCCGTCGACCGGGACGTGGTGATCACCATGCTGCCCAACGGCAAGCTCGTGCTCGACGTGTACGCCGAGCTCCTGCCCGCCGCGGCACCGGGCACGCTGTTCATCGACTGTTCCACCATCGACGTCGCCGACGCGAAAGCCGC
This sequence comes from Nocardia sp. NPDC058497, assembly GCF_042720195.1. Lineage (NCBI taxonomy): Bacteria > Bacillati > Actinomycetota > Actinomycetes > Mycobacteriales > Nocardiaceae > Nocardia > Nocardia sp. NPDC058497. The sequence continues at coordinate 1,415 of NZ_JBHXMY010000404.1, forward strand.
TGCCGCACAGGCAGTGTCGGCCGGGCACCGGCCGCTGGACGCCCCGGTCTCCGGTGGCGTGGCGGGCGCGACGGCGGGCACCCTCACCTTCATGGTCGGCGGCGCACCCGCCGACTTCGCCGAGGTGAGCGATGTGCTGGCGGTGATGGGCGGCAAGGTGGTGCACTGCGGTGACGCCGGTGTCGGCCAGGCCGCCAAGATCTGCAACAACATGCTGCTCGGGATCTCGATGATCGGGTTGTCCGAGGCGCTGGTGCTCGGGGAGCGGCTCGGCCTGAGCCACCAGTCGTTCTTCGACGTGGTCTCCACCGCCTCCGGGCAGAGCTGGGCGCTGACCAGCTACTGCCCGGTCCCCGGACCCGTCCCCGCGAGCCCGGCCAACAACGACTACCAGCCCGGCTTCGCCACCGCGCTGATGTCGAAGGACCTCACCTTGGCCGCGAACGCGTTGCGCGCCAACGGCATCGACGGACAGCTCGGTGAACTCGCCGCCGCGATCTACGAGCGGTTCAACCAGACCGACGCGGGCCGGGACTTCTCGGCGATCGTCACCGATATCCGGGAGCGCTCCGGGAAGGACACCGAATGACCGAGTACGACACGATCCTGCTCGAGCGCAAGAACCGGGTCGGCTGGATCACGCTGAACCGGCCGAAGGCGCTCAATGCGCTCAACACCCAGGTCCTCGACGACATCGTCGCCGCCCTGGACGAACTCGAACGCGACGATGAGGTCGGCGCGGTGGTGATCACCGGCTCCGCCAAGGCTTTCGCGGCCGGCGCCGACATCAAGGAGATGCAGCCCAAGTCGTACATGGACATGTTCATGGACGACTTCTTCGCCCGCTGGGACCGGCTCGCGCAGTTCCGCAAGCCCACCGTCGCCGCGGTCGCGGGGTACGCGCTCGGCGGTGGCTGCGAGCTCGCCATGCTCTGCGACATCCTGATCGCCGCCGACACCGCGCAATTCGGTCAGCCCGAGATCAAACTCGGCGTCATCCCCGGCATCGGCGGCTCACAGCGGCTCACCAGGGCGGTCGGCAAGGCCAAGGCGATGGACCTGGTGCTGACCGGCCGGAACATGGGGGCCGAGGAAGCCGAACGGGCCGGCCTCGTCTCGCGCATCGTGCCCGCCGACGACCTGCTCGACGTAACCGCCGAGGTCGCCGAGACCATCGCGGCCAAGTCGCTACCGGTCACCATGATCGCCAAGGAAGCGGTGAACCGGTCCTTCGAGACCACCCTCGCCGAGGGAATCCGCTTCGAGCGCCGGGTCTTCCACTCGCTGTTCGCGATCGAGGACCAGAAGGAAGGCATGAACGCCTTCGTCGACAAGCGCACCGCACAGTTCACCCATCGCTGACCTGTCATCACACGACACAGTTTCGAGGAACCATGACCGAGGCATTCATCTACGACGCGATCCGCACCCCGCGCGGTCGCGGCAAGAAGAATGGCGCCCTGCACGGCGTCAAACCGCTCGACCTGGTGGTCGGGCTCATCGAGGAGCTGAAGGTCCGGTATCCCGGGCTCGACCCGGCGCTGATCGATGACATCGTCCTCGGCGTGGTTTCCCCGGTCGGTGATCAGGGCGCCGATATCGCCAAGACGGCGGCGCTCGCGGCCGGTCTGCCCGACACGGTGGCCGGTGTGCAGCTCAACCGATTCTGTGGTTCGGGCCTCGAAGCGGTCAACACCGCGGCGCAGAAGGTGCGCTCGGGCTGGGAACAGCTGGTGATCGCCGGTGGCGTGGAATCGATGTCGCGGATTCCGCTGGGCTCCGACGGTGGCGCGTGGGCGCTGGACCCGGTCACCAACTACAACACCTACTTCGTGCCGCAGGGTGTCAGCGCGGACCTGATCGCCACCATCGAGGGGTTCACCCGCGAGGACGTCGACGCGTTCGCGGTGCGGTCGCAGGGCAAGGCCGCGGCCGCCTGGTCGGGCGGTTACTTCGCCAAATCCATTGTCCCGGTGAAGGACATCAACGGTGCCGTGCTGCTCGATCACGACGAGTTCATGCGCCCGGACACCACGGTCGAGAGCCTGGCCGGGCTGCGCCCGTCGTTCGCGGCGATGGGGGAGATGGGCGGTTTCGACGCGGTCGCCCTGCAGCGCTACCACCACGTCGAGAAGATCGACCACGTCCATCACGCGGGCAATTCCTCCGGCATCGTCGACGGTTCGGCGCTGGTGCTGATCGGCAGCGAATCGGCCGGTGCCGCAGCAGGTCTGACGCCGCGTGCCCGCATCGTCGCGGCTGCGGTGAGCGGCAACGACTCCACGATCATGCTGACCGGCCCGGTCCCGGCGACCGAGAAGGTACTGGCACTGGCCGGGCTTACCGTCGACGACATCGACCTGTTCGAGCTCAACGAGGCGTTCGCGTCGGTGGTGCTCAATTACCAGAAGAAGCTGGCGATCCCGGACGAGAAGCTCAACGTCAACGGCGGCGCGATCGCCATGGGTCACCCGCTGGGCGCCACCGGCGCCATGATCACCGGAACCATGGTCGACGAGCTGGAGCGCCGGGGAGCGCGGCGCGCGCTGATCACGCTGTGCATCGGCGGCGGCATGGGCATCGCCACCATCATCGAGCGCGTCTGAGCGCCGGACCGGATACAGAGGAACGACCATGACCGACAACATGATTGCCTGGAACCTGGGCGCCGACCGGGTGCTCGTGCTCACCATCGACGACCCGAGTCAGTCGACCAACACCATGACCGACGCATTCGCGCGCGATCTCACCGCCACGGTCGATCGGCTCGAAGCCGAGAAGGACACCTACGACGGCGTGATCCTCACCTCGGGTAAGAACACGTTCTTCGCCGGTGGCGACCTGAACCTGCTGATGAACGCGACACCGGAGACCGCGCCGCAGATCGCCCTCGGCCTCGACACCTACAAGGCCGCGTTCCGCCGGCTCGAGCAGCTGGGCAAGCCGGTGGTCGCCGCGATCAACGGCACCGCGCTCGGTGGCGGCTTCGAGGTCGCCCTGGCCACCCACCACCGCATCGCGCTCGACGCCAAGGGCAGCCTGCTCGGCCTGCCCGAGGTCACCTTCGGCCTGCTCCCCGGCGCCGGTGGTGTCACCCGCACTGTGCGGCTGCTCGGCGTCACCAACGCGGTGCTCAACGTCGTCGGCCAGGGCCAGCGGATGAAGCCCGCGAAGGCGCTGCAGGTCGGGATCATTCACGAGGTCGCGGCCACCCGCGAGGAGATGTTCGAGAAGGCTCGCGCCTGGATCGCGGCCAATCCCGAGGCGGCCCAGCCGTGGGATGTGAAGGGCTACAAGATTCCCGGCGGCACGCCGTCGAGCCCGGCGCTGGCGGCGAACCTGCCCGCGTTCCCGGCGAATGTGCGCAAGCAGCTCAAGGGCGCACCGATGCCCGCACCGATCGCGGTGCTGGCCACGGCGGTCGAAGGCGCGCAGGTCGACATCGACACCGCCTTCGCCATCGAGACCCGCTACTGCACCAAGCTGATCTGCGGTCAGGTCTCGACCAACATGATCAAGTCCCTGTTCTTCGATCTGGGGACGATCAACAAGGGCGGTAGCCGCCCGGAAGGCTTCCCCGTGCGCAAGCCGGAGAAGGTCCTCGTGCTCGGCGCGGGCATGATGGGCGCGGGCATCGCCTATGTGCAGGCCCGCGCCGGCATGCAGGTCGTGCTGAAGGACGTCACGATCGAGGCGGCCGAGCGGGGTAAGGACTACTCCCGCAAGCTGCTCGACAAGGCGCTGCGCAAGGGCACGATCACCCAGGACTCCTACGACGAGATCCTCGGCCGCATCCACCCGAGCGCCGACCCGGCCGATGCCGCGGGCTGCGACTTCGTCGTGGAGGCGGTCTTCGAGGATCCGGGTCTGAAGAAGAAGGTGTTCGGCGAGATCGAGCACCTGGTGAACCCGGACGCCCTGCTCGGCTCCAACACCTCCACGCTGCCGATCACCGATCTCGCCGATGGCGTGGCGCGGCAGCAGGACTTCATCGGTCTGCACTTCTTCTCGCCGGTGGACAAGATGCCGCGGGTGGAGATC
>NZ_JBHXMY010000405.1:0-5453 GCF_042720195.1 Nocardia sp. NPDC058497
GGATATGCCAAACAGCCCCGGTACCGCAGCGGTGCCGGGGCTGTTCTGCGTGCTGTGTCAGGACGCGCGACGGGTGGTGGCCATGGCGCGGTCCACCTCCCAGAAGGCGCGCAGCGCGGCGATCTTGCCCTCGGCGTCGACCTTGTAGGTGAACACGCCCTCGGCGTCGATCACGTGGCCCGCCATGGTGGTGCGGATCTTGCCGGTGAAGGCGATCTCGTTGCCGCAGGCGAAGGAGTCCTCGAAGAGGAACTCGATCGACTCCGTCAGCGCGATCGCCTTGTCCCAGAAGCCGCCGATCGCCTCGTGGCCACGATGGCCGACGCCCTCCGGGTCGAAACCCGAAGGGCCGACCGGATCTTCGACGATCCCGTCCTCGGCGAACAGCGCGACCCAGGCCGCCCGGTCCTTGGCCCGCACCGCCGCCTGGGAGGCCAGGCCGGCTGCGCGCGCCGAGCGGGCTACCGCAATCTCTGTCATGGCTTGCCCTTCGCGACGATCGGGTCGGCGATGTACTTCTCGGCGAACTTGCGCAGCGAGTCCTGCTTGGCGGCCAGCTCGCCGTCGAAGCCGATACCGTCGGACAGCCACGGCACAACGATGGTGTCGGTGACGCCGGCGTCGGCCAGATCCTGGTAGCCGCCGCGACCGAACTTGTCGATGCACACGGCCTGGATCTCGAAGGGCACCTCGGACCGGTCGTACTCGGCCCGCAGCTCGCGCAGGGTCGCGATGGTGGTGACCAGATCGTCGAACTTCATCATCGCCGAGGTCCAGCCGTCACCGATACGGGCGGCCCGGCGCAGGGCCGGACCGGTGTGCCCGCCGATGTAGAACGGCACCCGCTCACTGGGAGCCGGGCTGATCTGCAACTCGCCGAAATCGAAGAACTCGCCGTGGTACTCGACCATGCCGCCGTCGAGGACGAGCCGGATGATCTCGATCATCTCGTCGACCCGGGCGCCGCGGCGGGCATAGGGCACCCCGCACCACTCGAATTCCTCAGGAGCCCAGCCGATCCCGATGCCGAAGCCGAAGCGGTTACCCGACATGTTGGCGATCGAGCCGACCTGGCGGGCCAGCAGCAGCGGATTGCGCGAGCCGAGCTTGAGGACATTGGTGTAGAACCGCAGCTTCGTGGTCACCGCGGCCATGGCGGCCGCGCCGATCAGCGGATCCACCCACGGTGTCTCCGGCCCCCAGAACCGGCTGCCGTCCGGGGTGTACGGGTAGTCGGCGGCCTGCGACTTCATGTAGAACAGCGAGTCGGGCAGGCCGATCGAGGTGAACCCGCATTCTTCGGCCGTCTTGGCCAGCTCGGTCAGCTGGTCGAGCGGGCTCAGCGCGATACCGAGAGTGAACTTCATTCCGGGCGCTCGCTTCCCACGACCCACATCGAAAAGTACTGAGAGCCACCGCCGTACGCGTGTCCCATCGCCTTGCGGGCATTCTCGACCTGGTACGCGCCGGCGCGGCCCATGACCTGCTTGGCCGCCTCGGCGAAGCGGATCAGGCCGGAGGCGCCGATCGGATTGGAGGAGAGCACGCCGCCGGAGGGGTTGACCGGGATACGGCCACCGATCTCGGTCTCGCCCTTGTCGGTGAGTTTCCAGCCCTCGCCTTCGGCGGCGAAGCCCAGATTCTCCAGCCACATCGGCTCGAACCAGGAGAACGGCACGTAGATCTCGGCGACGTCGATCTCCTCGAGCGGATCGGTGATCCCGGCCGACTTCCACAGCGCGGCGGCCGCGTCCCGGCCCGCCTGCGGATTGACCTGGTCACGACCCGAGAAGGTGGTCGGCTCGGTGCGCATCGCGGTCCCGTGCACCCACGCGACCTTCTTGCCCTCGGCCTCCACCGCCGCCGCGGCCTCGGCGTTGCCGATCACCAGGGCGCAGGCACCGTCGGAGGACGGGCAGGTCTCGTCGAACCGGATGGGATCCCACAGCATCTGGGACGCCAGCACCGATTCCATGGTGATGTCGGGCTGGTGCAGATGCGCGAGTGGATTCTTCGCGCCGTTGCGCCGGTCCTTCACCGCCACCATGGCGCCGATGTGCATCGGGGCATGGGAGCGGCGGATGTAGGAGCGCACGTGCGGGGCGAAGTAGCCACCGGCGCCCGCGCCGACCGGCATGGTGAACGGCACCGGAATCGACAACGCCCACATGGCATTCGACTCCGACTGCTTCTCCCACGCGATCGCGAGGACCTTGCCGTGCACGCCCGCCTGCACCAGATTGGCGGCGACCACGCCGGTCGATCCGCCGACCGAGCCCGCGGTGTGCACGCGCAGCAGCGGCTTGCCGATCGCGCCGAGCGCCTCGGCGAGATACAGCTCGGGCATCATGACGCCCTCGAAGAAGTCGGGCGCCTTGCCGACGACGACGGCGTCGATCTCGTCGATGGTCAGGCCCGCGTCATCGAGCGCCCGATCGATCGCTTCACGGCACATGCCCGCCATGGACACGTCCGCGCGTTTCGTCACGTGATGAGTTTGGCCGGTGCCGAGCACCGCCGCGGGGAAGCTCATCGTGGTGCCTCCGATTCCAGAACGGCGACCAGGTTCTGCTGCAGCGCGGGGCCGCTGGTCGCATGAGCGAGAGTCCGGTTGGCGGTGCCGGAGATGATGGCCGTCGCGGCGTTGCCGATCCGCTCGAGGCCCGCCGCGAACATCGGGTTGCCCGCGAGCGCACCGCCGGACGGGTTGACCGGGGTCTCGGGGGACAGGCCGATCGCCTCGGCCAGGATCAGCTGCTGATGGCTGAACGGCGCGTGCAGTTCGGCCAGGTCGAAGGTGGTGTCACCACCGGTCGCGGCCGCGGCCGCCCTGGTGGTGGAGGGCGAGCGGGTCAGGTCCCGGCCACCGAGCGCCTGGGCGTCGATATTGTGCGCGATGCCGGTGATCCACGCCGGGCGCTCGCACAGCTCCCTGGCCCGATCGCCGACCGCCAGCACGATCGCGGCCGCACCGTCGGTGATCGGGGCGATGTCGTGCGCGCGCAGCGGATCGGCGACATACGGTGCGGCGAGCAGGGATTCGATGTCACCACCGGCGACGGCGGCCATCTCGCGCTCGGTCCAGCGGCCCGCGTCCAGCCCGGCGCGTGCCTGCAGGCCCGCGACCGAGACGGCGTCGGGCCACAGCGGGCCGACCAGATACGGGTCGAGCTGCCTGGTCAGCACCTGACGCAGGGTGCCCGCCGACGACTTGCCGAAGCCGTACACGAGCGCGGTTTGCGCCTGCCCGGAGAGCAGCTTCACCCACGCCTCGTAGAGCGCCCACGCGGCGTCCATCTCCACATGCGACTCGTTGATCGGCGGCACCGCGCCGATCGCGTCGACCGCGGAGATGAACGAGAACGCCCGTCCCGCCAGGTAATCCGAGGACCCGGAGCACCAGAAGTCGATATCGGTCTTGGTGATGCCGAGATCGGCGTAGAGCTGCTGGAAGCACGGCACGAGCATCTCGACGCCGTTGGTGGTGCCGAAGGTCTCCGACACGTGCGGTGCGTGGGCGAACCCGACCACCGCGATTTCTGGTGTACTCACGTCGCCTCTCAGAGGTGGTGCTGGTAGGACTCGTACGGGGCATCGGGCTCACCGCTCGGCCGGAAGTGGTCGATATTGGCCAGCGCGTGGCCCCACTCCTCGCGCGGCTTCCACACGGCTTCGACCCGCATGCCCATCCGCACCTCGGACGCCTCGCAGCCGAGAACCAGGTGCAGGAACGGGATGTCGGCGCCGTCGAGGAGCACGTAGGCGGCCACATACGGTGGCTTGATCCGCTGGCCGAGGAACGGCACGTTCACGATGCAGAAGGTGGTCACCGTGCCCTTGTCGGGCAGCTCGACCAGGTCGTCGGTCGGCGTGCCGTCGGTCGGGTTGGCGCCGCGCGGCGGGAAGTACACCCGCCCGCCCGCTTCGGAACGTCCGCCGATCAGCTTGCCCTCGGCGAGGCCGCGCAGGTAGACGCTCTCCTGCGGGGAGGCCGTGTGCTTGTAGCTCATGTCGCAGGGCGTGGTCAGCATGGTCACCGGCTCGGCGGTGTCCTCGGACGGCGCCGCGGCCTCGGCGCCTTCGCCCGGCTCGAAGCAGGAGATGTCCTGAATCGTTCCAGTGCGATCGTCGGCCCAGCGCACCCGCACGCGCATACCCGTGCTCACCTGGCTCGGGTCGGTCACGTCCAGCGCGTGCAGCATCGCCGTGTCGGCCCCGTCCAGCTGGACGAGGGCCCACGCGAACGGGCGGTCGAACGGCTGCCCGGGCAGCGGCTCGGCCACCCATGTCCACGACTGCACCGTGCCGGTCGGCTCGACCTGGACCAGCTCGGCCAGCGGGGCCGAGGTGATCGGGTCGTATTCCTGCGCGGGCACCAATACCCGGCCGTCACTGCCACGAACGCCGAATATCCGGCCCTCGCGCAGTCCGGTCAGAAAGGCGCCGATGACAGGTCCGACGGACCTGGTGTAGTCGAACTGCACCCGGAGGGGTGCACTCAATACTTCCACTGCGGTATTCCCCTGGGTCACGATATCGAGTAGAACAGGTTCTTATTCTGCTGGCAAGGATTCGCCGGAAAGGGCGTCGGTCATGAAATTCGGACTGCAACTCGGTTACTGGGGTGCGCAGCCGCCCGCCAACGCCGGCGAGCTGGTCGTCGCGGCCGAGGAAACCGGCTTCGACGCCGTGTTCGCGGCCGAGTCCTGGGGCTCGGACGCCTTCACGCCGCTGGCGTGGTGGGGGTCGAAGACCGAGCGGGTCCGGCTCGGTACCTCGGTCGCGCAGCTGTCGGCGCGCACGCCCGCCGCGGCCGCGATGCACGCCCTGACCCTTGACCACCTCAGTGGCGGCCGGGCCATCCTCGGTCTCGGTGTCTCCGGTCCGCAGGTGGTGGAGGGCTGGTACGGGCAGCCGTTCGCCCAGCCGCTGCGGCGCACCCGCGAGTATGTCGAGATCGTGCGGAAGGTGCTGGCACGCGAGGCCCCGGTGACCTCCGACGGCAAGCACTACGGCCTGCCCTACACCGGCCCCGGCGCGACCGGACTCGGCAAACCGCTCAAGCCGATCGTCCATCCTTTGCGCGCTGACCTGCCGATCTGGCTGGGTGCGGAGGGTCCGAAGAATGTCGCCCAGACCGCCGAGATCGCCGACGGCTGGCTGGCCATCTACTACGCTCCGCGCCTGGCCGGCATGTACAACGAGTGGCTCGACGAGGGGTTCGCGCGCCCGGGCGCCCGGCGCGGCAGGGCCGATTTCGAGATCGCCGCTAGCGCCCAGGTGGTGCTCACCGACGAGCCTGAGGCAGAGATCGAGCGGATGCGGTGGGTGACCTCGCTCTATATCGGCGGCATGGGCGCGCCCGAGCTGAACTTCCACGCCCAGGTCTACAAGCGGATGGGCTACGCGAAGGAGGTCGACGATATCTCGGCGCTGTTCCAGTCCGGGCGCAA
>NZ_JBHXMY010000406.1:0-1211 GCF_042720195.1 Nocardia sp. NPDC058497
AAACCCCTACTTCTTCGGCGGCCCCCCTCTTTTTTTAAAACCCCCCCCCCCGATTGTGGGGGGGGGGCAGTTTTCGGCCCCCCCACCCTTCGTCTTTCGCCGGATCGCGAGGGGTAGCGCACACCGCACGCGACCGAACCGGCAAAATAGGGGACGTGAGTATTCAGGGAGCAACTGCCGTCGGCATCGCCAATGTGACCTCGGACGGAACCGTCCTCGACACCTGGTACCCCAGCCCGGAGCTGGGCGAGTTCACCGAGACCGGCTCCAAGCGCGTCGACGCGGCGGAGGTGCCCGAGTTCGCCGAGCTGCTCGGCGTCGACGCGGCGCGCGGCGTCGAGGTGATCGCGGTGCGCACCACGATCGCCGACCTGTCGGCCGCCCCGGTCGACGCGCACGACGTCTACCTGCGCCTGCACCTGCTCTCGCACCGTCTCGTGCGGCCGCACGGCGTGAACCTCGACGGCCAGTTCGGCCTGCTCAGCAATGTCGTGTGGACCAATCACGGTCCGTGCGCGGTGGACGGCTTCGAGCAGACCCGGCTGAAGCTGCGCGCCCGCGGGCCGGTCACCGTGCTCAGCATCGACAAGTTCCCCCGGATGGTCGACTACGTCGTGCCGTCGGGCGTGCGCATCGGCGACGCCGACCGGGTCCGCCTCGGCGCGCACCTCGCCTCGGGCACCACCGTCATGCACGAGGGCTTCGTCAACTTCAACGCGGGCACGCTGGGCAACTCGATGGTCGAGGGCCGCATCTCGGCGGGCGTCGTCGTCGGCGACGGCTCCGACATCGGCGGCGGCGCGTCCACCATGGGCACCCTGTCCGGCGGCGGCACCACCGTGATCTCGGTCGGTGAGCGCTCGCTGCTCGGCGCGAACGCGGGCCTTGGCATTCCGCTCGGCGACGACTGTGTCCTCGAGGCCGGTCTGTACCTGACCGCGGGCACCAAGGTCACCGGTCCCGACGGCACCGTGGTCAAGGCCGCGACCCTGGCCGGGCAGAACAACCTGCTGTTCCGCCGCAACTCCACCACCGGCGCGGTCGAGGTCGTCCCGCGCAAGGGCACCGGCATCGAGCTCAACGCCGCACTGCACGCCAACGACTGAGTTTCGTTCCCGGGGGGGGGCCCCCACCCCACCAGGGGGGGGGGCGCCCACAGGCCCAAGGGGGGAACACCCGCCCCAAACCCCCCCGCGGGCGCGGCGACACAA
>NZ_JBHXMY010000406.1:1221-5433 GCF_042720195.1 Nocardia sp. NPDC058497
CTCTTGTGTTTGGGCCGCGCCGCCCCCCCCCCCTCCCGGGGGGCGGCCCCCGCCGCATTACGCCGATGTCGATCCCGCGCCACTGACGCCCGCCGGGGCCGGTCGCCGCACAGCGACACAGCACGGCGCACCGCGACACCGCACCGGCGCAGCAGGGACTCGCCTCGGGGCAGCACACCCGCCGGCGTCGTTACCCGGCCCACCGACGGAGCGCACGCCGCAGGCTGCGTTCGTCGCGGTAGCCGATCCTGGACGCGACGGCGCGCAGGGGCAGGCGCGCGTCACCCAGCAGCCGGGCGGCGTGATCGGCACGGGCGCAGTCGACTTCGGCGCGCCAGGTGGTGCCGAGTTCGTCGAGCCTGCGCTGCACGGTGCGCGGGCTCAGATGCAACTGCGCGGCGACCCGGCCGATGGTCGGTGTGCCCTCGAAAAGCGCTGCGGTGAGGGCACTTCGGAAGACGGCGTACCAGTCCGGCACGGGTTTGGCCGCGGTACCGAGCATCTCGGCGTGGGCGCGCAGCACCTCGGACAATCCGGGCCGGACGTCGGCGCGCGGCGCGGTGAGGTCGGCGGCGAGGAAGGTGACGGTGTTCGCCTCGCAGCCGAAATCGATACGGCTGGTGCCGAACAGGTCGGCGAGTTCCCCGCGAGTACCCGACAGCGGATGCGCGAAGCCGACATGCACCGGCACGATGTGCTGTCGCGCGGCCTCCCGGCACCGGGACAGCACCATGGCCAGCGCGTACTCTCCCACCGCCGCCATCACCGCGGGCTCGGCGACGCAGGTCCGGTGCCACACGGTGAGTAGCGCTCCGTCGGTATGTAATTCGAGCAGTTCGCTCCCCGCGTCGCAGATCACGTCGCGATAGTGGAACCCGTCGCGCAGCCCGTCGGCCACAGTCGCGCCGGAGACGAACAGGTAGTCCCAGACGCCGAAGGTGCCGAGGGGTGAGCGCCGCACCAGCTCGGTCGCGAGCCCACCCTGCCGCAGGGCCGTCAGCACCTCCCACACCACCGTCGCCGAACTCGTCGGCACCCGGACGAGGTCGTCGGCGAGCACCTCGTCGGCCAGGTCGGGTAGCCCGGTGAAACAGCCGGGGCTCGCGCCTGCCGCGCGGGTGGCGTCGACCACGAAGCGCACGAGCCGCGCGGATACCGTGTCGCGCAGGCCGGCCCGGCCCGGCGATGTCGTGATTTGTCCGTTTTCTGACATGTTCGCGCCCTCCGACGCGGTCGGTTCCTGGCCCAGGGTTGTACCGACGAGCTTCGAGCCGACATCGACGAAACTCACCCGGAGGGCCCCATGAATGCGGAGAACAGCACTGCGACAGCGACGGTCGGCGCCTACACGGTCCAGCTGCGGGTGACTCCCGAGCCGGTGAGCACGCCGATGAGCATCACGATCCTGCGCGCTGACGCGCCGATCGCCCTCGATCAGCCGGTCGAGGTGAGCGTGCGGCGCAGCGGCGGCGAACCGGTCGGGATCGACCCGGTTCTCGCGCTGGCGACCACCGAGCTCCGTTTCCGTCTGGACACCGGGTATCCCGGCAACTGCCGTCTCGGCCTGACGTTCCGGCACGACGGTGCGGCACACACCGTCGAGTTGCTGATCGCGAACGTCACGCCCGCACGGACGCGCGGATGGCGCAGCCGATCCTGTTGTGCCGCACCGGCACAGTGAATCGCCCGGCCTCGCGGTCCGGCGGGACCGTCAGCGCCGATCGATGCAGAGTCGTCCGAGGATGTCGCGTCCCCCACCGAATAGCGCAGGCGGACCGCGCATTCCGGCGCGCGCCGACGAAACGGCAACGGCCACCAGGAAAATCGTGAGGGCGAACAGCAGGAGCACGAGCACCGGCCCGACGGCACCCGGCGAAACCGGCAGCGTCGCCTCCTCGACCACCCGCACGAACTGCTGCGCGACATGGGGATGCGCGGGCGTGATCAGTTCATGGTCGGGCAGCGCCGTGGCGGCCACGTCCTGCGGCGCCGGATGGTGATGATCGCTCGCGGCCGCGCCGACCAGCAGCGCGCCGAACACCAGCACGGCCAGGACGAGAGCGGACAGCGCCCGAACGCCACCCCACTCCAGTAACCAACCGCCCGGTTTCACGTCGCCAACGGTAACAACCCGCCGCGCCCGACCGTGACCCCTTCGCCTGGCAAGCCCCTCACCAGCACCGATGACGAGTGACTCAGATCACCATCACAAACCCGCGCCCTCCCGCATCCCATAGTCGACCCAGATTTTCCCGGCAGGAGGCAGACGATGGACATCGTGGTGATCGGCGCAGGATACGCGGGAACAGTGGCGGCGAACCGACTGGCGAAGAAGGCACCGCAGGCCCGGATCACCGTGGTCAACCCACGGCCCGATTTCGTCGAACGGGTGCGGCTGCACGAGCAACTGGCCGGAACCGGCACGGCCGCGACCCCACTCGCCGACATACTCGCCCCCACCATCGCGACCCGGGTGGCGGGCGCGGACAAGATCGGAGACGGCACCGTGACCCTCGACGACGGCACCGCTCTCGACTTCGACCACCTGTTCGTCGCGGTCGGCAGCACGGCCGCACCGCTGCCCGGCGCGATTCCGGTCGGCACGTGGGAGGGCGCAGAGCAGGCGCGCACGGCCCTGGCCGCACTGGCGGCGGACCGCACCGTCACCGTGATCGGGGGCGGACTGACCGGCATCGAGACCGCGGCGGAGATCGCGGAGGCCAGGCCGGATCTGCGGGTCCGGTTGGTGGGGGCCGAGATCGGCGCGAGCCTGTCGGCGGGCGGACAGCGGCGCGTGCGGCGCGGGTTGGGCAGGTTGGGCGTGGCGATCGTCATCGACGCGGTCGAGCGGATCGAGAACGGGGAGGTGTGGCTGCGCTCGGGCGGCGCACTCGAGTCGGACCTGACCCTGTGGGCGGTGGTGTCGGCCGTGCCCGACCTGGCCGCACGCAGTGGGCTCGCGGTAGCCGCCGACGGCCGGGCGCTGGTCGACCCGTACCTGCGCAGCGTGACCGATCCACGCGTCTTCGTCGTCGGCGACTGCGCCGCCGTGCCCGGGGCGCGGATGGCCTGTGCGACGGCGTCACCGCAGGGCGCGCACGCGGTGGATACGCTGATCCGGATGATCGAAGGACATGAGCCACAGCCCTATTCGATGGGATATGGCGGCCAGGCACTGAGCATCGGCAGGCGCGACGCCGTCGCCCAGACCTCGCGCCGCGATGACAGCCCGTTGCCGGTGTCGTTCGGGGGACGCGGCGCGGCGTTCGCCAAGGAGCGCGTCGTCCGGTACGCCGCATGGGGCGCGCGCACCGGCAACAGTGTGTGGCTGAGCGGCCCGAAGCGGTGACCACCGAGCACGAGCAGGCCTTCGCCGAGAACCGGCGACTGCTTTTCTCCATCGCATACGAGATCCTCGGCTCGGTTGTCGACGCCGAGGACGTGCTGCACGACAGCTATCTGCGGTGGGTCGACGTCGATCTCGCTCCCGTCGAGAACCCGCGCGCCTACCTCGCCCAGATCGTCACCAGACAGGCGCTCGGCGTCCTGCGCTCGGCCGCGCGCAGGCGCGAGGAGTACATCGGGCCGTGGCTGCCCGAGCCCCTGGCGGCGGCGTCCGAGGGCGGGGTCGAGCACGTGCTGACCGGCGAGGCGGTGACCACCGCGATGCTGCTCGTGCTGGAGACCCTGACCCCGGTGCAGCGGGCGGTGTTCGTGCTCCGTGAGGTGTTCGCGTTCAGCTATGCCGAGATCGCGACGGCCGTCGGCAAGTCCGAAGCGGCTGTGCGGCAACTGAATCAGCGTGCCAGGGATCGGGTGCACGAGAAGCGGCACACCGCGATCGCGACACCGGCCGAGGCGCAGTCGGTGGCCGAGCGCTTCTCGATCGCGGCGGCCACCGGCAATGTGCAGGCACTGATGGACGTGCTGGCGCCCGACGTGGTCTACATCAGCGACGGTGGCGGCGTGGTCAACGCGGTGCGCAGGCCGGTGCTCGGACCGGACAAGGTGGCGCGGCTGGTCATCGGCCTGTTCCAGAAGGGCCACCGGATGGGCGAGGTGGGCGTGCACTTCGCCGTCTACAACGCGATGCCGGCGGTCGCCGCGACGATCGACGGCGCGCTCGACTCGGTGACCTCCAACGATGTCACCGACCGCGTCGGCACAGCGGTGTAATGCGTTCGCAACCCCCACAAACACAGGACCAGTCTC
>NZ_JBHXMY010000407.1:0-5430 GCF_042720195.1 Nocardia sp. NPDC058497
CTCCGCCCGCTGTGTGTGGCGCTTGGCGCGTGGGCCCCGAGCCCTCCTCTCCACCCTCACCTGGGGGCGGCTGCACCCCCCCCCCCCCCGCCACAGTGTGTTGTTCAGCAGGTCAGTTCGCCGCGAGCAGGTCGATGACGAAGACCAGGGTCTTGCCGGACAGGCCGTGGCCTGCGCCGGCGGGGCCGTAGGCGAGCTCCGGCGGGATGGTCAGCTGGCGGCGGCCGCCGACCTTCATGCCGGGGATGCCGTCCTGCCAGCCCTGGATCAGGCCGCGCAGCGGGAAGACGATGGATTCGCCACGGTCCCACGAAGAGTCGAACTGCTCGCCGGTCTCGAACTCGACGCCGACGTAGTGCACCTCGACGGTGCCACCGGGCACCGCTTCGGCGCCTTCGCCCTCGACGAGGTCCTTGATCACGAGCTCGGTGGGCGCGGGGCCCTCCTGGAATTCGATCTCCGGCTTGGTCATTCGGCTATCCTCTTCGATAGTGTCATCCCCGCTCGCGCGGGGAACGCGGGTGTGAACAGTGACGGTCGTCGTCGCTCAGCGAGTACCGATATCAAGGTAGTCGCGCTCACCGTAACCGGTGTAGATCTGGCGCGGGCGGCCGATCTTGAGCGGCTCGGAGTGCATCTCACGCCAGTGCGCGATCCAGCCCGGCAGGCGGCCCATGGCGAACAGCACGGTGAACATGCGGGTCGGGAAGCCCATGGCCCGGTAGATGACGCCGGTGTAGAAGTCGACGTTCGGGTACAGGCGGCGCGAGACGAAGTAGTCGTCGGTGAGGGCGGCCTCTTCGAGCTGCTTGGCGATGTCGAGCAGCTGGTCGTCGCCGCCGATCTTCGACAGGATCTTGTCGGCGGCCTGCTTGACCAGGGTCGCGCGCGGGTCGTAGTTGCGGTAGACGCGGTGCCCGAAGCCCATGAGCTTCACGCCGTCTTCCTTGTTCTTGACCTTGCGGATGAATTCCTTGACGTCGCCGCCGTTGGCCTTGATCTCGTCGAGCATCTCGAGCACGGCCTGGTTGGCGCCGCCGTGCAGCGGGCCCCACAGCGCGTTGATGCCACCGGACACCGAGGTGAACAGGTTGGCGTCCGACGAGCCGACGAGGCGCACGGTCGAGGTGGAGCAGTTCTGCTCGTGGTCGGCGTGCAGGATCAGCAGCATGTCGAGCGCGGCGGCGACCTCGGGGTCGACCTCGTAGGGCTCGGCCGGGAAGCCGAAGGTCATCCGCAGGAAGTTCTCGACCAGCGACAGCGAGTTGTCGGGGTAGAGGAACGGCTGGCCGACCGACTTCTTGTACGAGTAGGCCGCGATGGTGGGCAGCTTGGCCAGCAGGCGGATGGTGGACAGCTCGACCTGCTCGGGGTCGCGCGGGTCCAGCGAGTCCTGGTAGTACGCCGACAGCGCGTTCACCGCGGACGACAGCACCGGCATCGGGTGCGCGTTGCGCGGGAAGCCGTCGAAGAACCGCTTCAGGTCCTCGTGCAGCAGGGTGTGGCGGCGGATGCGATCGGTGAAGTCGTCGAGCTGGGCCTGGGTCGGCAGCTCGCCGTAGATGAGCAGGTAGCTGACCTCGATGAAGGTCGAGCGGCCCGCCAGCTGGTCGATCGGGTAGCCGCGGTAGCGCAGGATGCCCGCTTCACCGTCGATGTAGGTGATGGCCGACTTGGTCGACGCGGTGTTCATGAAACCGGGGTCATAGGTGACATAACCGGTGCTGGCCAGCAGCTTGCCCAAGTCGAGTCCGTCGTTGCCCTCCGCGGCCGTGGTGACCGAGATCGGGAACTCGCCACCGGGGTACTGCAGTACCGCCTTGGCGTCTTCGGCGACGTTGGTGATGTTCTCAGCGGGCACGGAAGGATCCCTCTCAGGCTAGAACCGTAGGCACCGATGCGGTCGGCACGCGGTGCACTTGCGCTAACGCTAGCTGTTGTCGGGTCAGGACAGGCAATCAGGGTTGCTCTGCGGCTTTCTCACATCTGGATAGAACGGCGGTGAGGTCGCGGACCTGCGGTGATCACGGCTACCGGCCGGTTGCGGACAGCTCCCGGCCCCGGCTACCAGCCGGTAGGTCAAACAGCTGCCCCAGAGACTGAATTACCTTCTCGCACAGCCTAATTCGCGACAACGTCGGCGTGCGCGCGGGTGACCCGGTAACGCACGAAGGCGGGGAAGGCCAGCGCGGCCAGCGCCACCCCGATCACCACCAGTACGCCACCACCGGCGGCAGCTACAGCGGTACCCAGGCTCGCCGCGGCGAAACCGTGGGCAACATCACCGATCCGCGGCCCACCTGCGACAACCACGATGAACACGCCTTGCAGCCTGCCGCGCATCTCGTCGGTGGAGACAGTGAGCAACATCGCCGTGCGCAGCGCCGCCGAGATCATGTCGACCGCACCGCCCAGGGCAAGGAACGCCACCGCGATCCACAGCCACACCCCCAGCCCGAACAGGTGCCCGGCCAGGCCGACCGCAACGCCGAACCCCACCATCGCCACGCCCCACACCGCGATACACACGATCACCGCCAGGCCCTGCCTGCGAATGCGCGGTACCCAGCCGGAGAAGACACCGCCGAGCACCGCGCCCGCCGAGATCGCCGCGAACAGCAGGCCGAGCGCCACCCCGCCCTCGGCCGGATCGTGGAAGGTCTCGTGCGCGATCTGCGGGAACAGCGCGCGCGGCATGCCGAACACCATGGCGATGATGTCGACGACGAAGGAGGCGAGCAGGATCCGCTGCCCGGTGAGATAGCGGAAACCGTCGACGACGGCGCGCAGCCCGGCCCGGCGCTGATCGCCGGTCGGCGGGAAGGCAGGCAGTTTCCACACCGCCCACACCGTCGCGAGCAGGGCGATCGCGTCGATCAGATACAGCGTCGACAGCCCGAGCACCGGGATGAGCAGACCCGCCAGCACCGGACCGGCGATCATGCCGACGTTCTGCACGGTCATGCTCAGCGAACTGGCCGCGGCGATCTGCTCGGGCGGCAGCAGCCGCGCGATGGCCGCGCTGCGGGTGGGCTGGTTGACCGCGAAGAACGCCTGCTGGGCGGCGAACAGCCCGAGCACCAGCCACACATTGGTCATTCCGAGCGCGGCCTGCACCCAGAACGCCACCGCGGTCGCGCCGGTGCCCGCCGTGGTGATGATCAGCAACGTGCGCCGGTCCATGACATCGGCCAGCGCGCCACCCCACAGCCCGAACACGACCAGCGGGACCAGGCCGAACAGGCCGGCCAGGCCTACGTACCCGGAACTACCGGTGATCTGGAAGATCTGCTGCGGAACCGCGACGACCGAGAGCTGCGCACCGATGACGGTGACGATGTTGGTGGTCCAGAGCCTGCGATAGTCGGGATTACGCAGGGGTTCGGTGTCGGCGAGCAACTTCACTCGCCGCAGATTAGCCATCTCCGCGCGATCGGAGAATGGATGCGCTCGGTGACTTACCCCACCACTCGTTAGGGCTGCAAACGTTCCACGGTTGTGCCTGTGTCCTCGATCCGCACGACGATCCGGTTGTGCAGCCGACCCCGCCTGCCCTGCCAGAACTCCACCTCGTCGGGCCGCAGCAGGTACCCGCCCCAGAACGGCGGCACCGGGATGTCGTCGACGTCGGCGAAGCGGGCCGTGGTCTCGGCCAGCGCCCGGTCCAGCTCGGCGCGCGAAGTCACGGGCCGTGACTGTTGCGAGGCCCAGGCCCCGAGCCGCGCGTCGCGTGGCCGAGCCTGCCAGTAGGCCGCGGTCACCTCGGCGGACACCCGCTCGGTCACCCCGCGCACGTGGACCTGCCTGGCGAGCGCGGGCCAGACGAAGGACGCCGCGGCGTACGGGTCGGCGGCGAGCTGGTTGCCCTTGGCCGAGTCGTAGTTCGTATAGAAGGTGACGCCGTCGGGCGAGAGGCCCTTGCACAGGACGGTGCGCGCGACCGGGCGCGGAGCCGGGCCGGTCAGCGAGACCGTGGCCAGCACCATCGCATTGGGTTCGGCGACGCCGAGACCGCCCGCCTCCTCGATCCAGCGGCGCAGCAACGGTTCCCAGCCACCGGCCACCCACGACTCGTCGAGATCGGCTTCCTCCGGCACCGGCAGATGGCCGCCGTAGTCGACGCGCATGGCGGCGAGGTCGGCCGCGGTCGCGGGTTCCTGGTCACGCATGAGCACAGACGGTACGCCGCAGGGGCGACGCTACTACCCGGTATCCCCGGGGCTATGGTTCAGAAAGATCGGCATGCCCCCGCAAGGAGAGTCACCATGACTACCAGCTCGGTACCACAGGATTTCGTCAGCGGATTGGAAGGCGTGGTGGCCTTCACCACCGACATCGCCGAGCCGGACAAGGACGGTGGCGCGCTCCGATATCGCGGCGTCGACATCGAGGACCTGGTCGCCAACCGGGTCACCTTCGGTGACGTGTGGGCCCTGCTGGTCGACGGCCAGTTCGGCCACGGCCTGCCGCCCGCCGAGCCCTTCCCGCTGCCGGTGCACACCGGTGACGTGCGCGTCGACGTGCAGGCGGGCCTGGCCATGCTCGCCCCGATCTGGGGCTACGAGCCGCTGCTCGACATCGACGACGAGACCGCCCGCGAGAACCTGGCCCGCGCCTCGGTGATGGCGCTGTCCTACGTCGCGCAGTCCGCGCGCGGCATCTATCAGCCCGCCGTTCCACAGCGCACGATCGACGAGTGCACCACCGTCACCGAGCGGTTCATGACCCGCTGGAAGGGTGACCCGGACCCGCGCCACACCGAGGCGATCGACGCCTACTGGGTCTCGGCCGCCGAGCACGGCATGAACGCCTCCACCTTCACCGCCCGCGTCATCGCCTCCACCGGCGCCGACGTGGCGGCCTCGCTGTCCGGCGCGATCGGCGCCATGTCCGGCCCGCTGCACGGTGGCGCGCCCGCCCGCGTGCTCCCGATGATCGAAGCCGTCGAGCAGAGCGGCGACGCCCGCGCGCTGGTCAAGGGCATCCTCGACCGCAAAGAGAAGCTGATGGGCTTCGGGCACCGGGTCTACCGGGCCGAGGACCCGCGCGCCCGCGTGCTGCGCGCCACCGCCAAGCGCCTCGACGCGCCCCGCTACGAGGTCGCCGCCGCGCTGGAGCAGGCCGCGCTGGCCGAGCTGCGTGAGCGTCGTCCGGACCGGGCGATCGAGACCAATGTCGAGTTCTGGGCCGCGGTGATCCTGGACTTCGCCGAGGTCCCCGCGCACATGATGCCCGCCATGTTCACCTGTGGCCGGACCGCGGGCTGGTGCGCGCACATCCTCGAGCAGAAGCAGCTGGGCAAGCTGGTGCGCCCGGCCGCGATCTACACCGGGCCGGGCCCGCGTACGCCTGAAGAGGTGGCCGGCTGGTCCACCATCGCGCGGGACTGATCTCCTCTCACCTCTGACCGGGCGCCGGTCGGCACATACC
>NZ_JBHXMY010000408.1:0-5396 GCF_042720195.1 Nocardia sp. NPDC058497
CAGCATCGCGCCCGCGGCACGCTCCGGCGGGACCGCCCGGGTACGCGAACCCGGGATCGCGGTCTCGGCGATGACCCGCTCGGCCGGGCGGCCCCCCAGCTGCAGGTGCTGCACGACGGAACCATCGGGCACCAGCTGCATCAGGGAGACCGCGTCGAGCAGAGCGCGCTGCACCGCGACCGGCAGCCGCGCGTTGAGCGTGACCCGGAAGACCGGGTCGAGCAACACGCGGGCGATCGGCAGCGGAATCTTGAACTCGCGCATGGCGTTACCTGGATTCCGCTCTGGTCAGTTCGGCATGAAACGGCCGTTGACCACGGCCGAGATCCGGTTGTAGCCCGAGGCAAGGAAGCGCACGCTCACGTCGAGCACCTTGGCCTCCCAACCGATCAGCACGCGGGCGTGACCCTTGCGCACACCCTCGGTGATGGTCTGCGCGGCCATCTCCGGGGTGTGGATCGCCAGGTACTTGTCGAACAGCGAAGCGGTATTGGCGCCGTCGATGCCCTCGGCGTAGGTGGCGTTGCGGGCAACCGCGGTCTTGATGCCGCCAGGATGCACACAGGTGACCTTGACCGGTGCCTTCGAGATCTTCATTTCCTGGTACAGCGCCTCGGTAAAGCCGCGCACGGCGAACTTGGCCGAGTTGTAGGCCGCCTGGCCGGGTACGGTGACCAGGCCGAACAGGCTCGACACGTTGACGACGTGGCCGTCGCCGGACTCGATCAGCATCGGCAGGAACGCCTTGGTGCCGTTGACGACGCCCCAGAAGTCGACATCCATGATGCGTTCGATGTCTTTGAACTCGGTCTTGATGACGTCACCGTGGTAGGCGATACCGGCGTTGTTGTAGATCTGGTGCACGACGCCGAAGTGCGCCTTCACCGAATCGGCGTAGACCAGGAAGGACTCGCGCTCGGCGACGTTGAGCCGGTCGGACTTGACCTGCGCGCCCAGTCCCTCGCAGAGGCGCACGGTCTCGGCCAGGCCCTCGGCGTCGATGTCGGACAGCGCCAGCTTGGCGCCGCGGCGGGCCAGGTTCTCGGCCAGCGCGCGGCCGATGCCGGACCCGGCACCCGTGATCACACAGACTTTGTTCGTGAAGTAAGCATCATTGCTCACTGTGCTGCCACCACTTTCAGATCGGAGTCGGTCGAAGCAGTCGTGTCGTAGGCCGCGACGTCGAAGTTCTTGGTCAGCCTACGGAACTGGAAGGTGAAATCGGGCCAGAGTGTGGTGTTGTTGCCGTGCTTGTCCAGGTACCAGCTGGCACAGCCGCCGTTCATCCAGACGCTGTCGGCCATCTTCGCCCGCAGTTCGGTGTTGTACGCGCGCACAGCCTCGGGACGGACCTCGACGGTGCGCAGGTTCTGCCTATCGATGGTAGCCAGCGCGTCGGCGACGTAGTTGATCTGCGATTCGATCATGAACACCATCGAGGTGTGGCCGAGGCCGACGTTCGGGCCGAGCAGGAAGAACATGTTCGGGAAGTTCTCGATGGTCGAGCCCTTGTAACCGCGCTGGCCGACCTCGTCGAACTGCTCGGACAGGGTCTGCCCGGTGCGGCCGGTGATGGTCTCGAAGGCGGGGGAGTCGGTCACGTGGAAGCCGGTCGCCACGATCAGCGCGTCGATCTCGCGCTCGGTGCCGTCCTTGGTGACGATCGAGCCGGCCTTGACCTCGGCGATGCCGTCGGTGACCACCTCGACATTGTCGCGGTCGATCGCCGGGTAGTACTCGTTGGAGATCAGCATGCGCTTGCAGCCGATGCGGTAGTTCGGGGTGACCTTGGCGCGCTTGACCGGGTCGCGGACCTCGGCCAGCAGCTTGCCGCGCGAGATCGTCTCGAAGATCTTCATCAGCGCGGGGTACTTGGCCAGGCCGACGACCTGGGTCTCGCGGACGGCGTAGATGGCCGCGCGGGACAGTCGCTGCACGCCCGGGATGTACTTGAACGCCAGTCGTTCCGGCAGCAGGTACGGGCGGTCCATGCGCGGCAGCAGCCACGGCGCGGTGCGCTGGTAGAGGTCGAGGTGGGCGACCTTGCCCGCGATGGCGGGCACGATCTGGATGGCCGAGGCGCCGGTGCCGATCACGGCGACTCGCTTGCCCGCCAGCTCGACGTCGTGGTCCCAGCGGGCCGAGTGGAAGATCTCGCCCTCGAACTCGTTGATGCCCTTGATGTCGGGCAGCGACGGCTCGCACAGGGCGCCGACCGCGGAGACCACGGTCTCGGCGGTGAAGTCGCCCTTGCTGGTGGTGATGTCCCAGCGGGCGGTCTCGGCGTTCCAGCGCATACCCAGGACGTCGCAGTCGAACAGGTGCTTGTCGAGCACGTTGTTCTTCTCGGCGACGCCGCGGATGTAGGCCTGGATCTCGCCCTGCTTGGAGAACGAGCGCGACCAGTCCGGGTTCAGCGCGAACGAGTACGAGTACAGGTGCGAGGGCACGTCACAGGCGGCACCGGGGTAGGTGTTGTCCCGCCAGGTGCCGCCGACATCGCTACCGCGCTCGAGGACGAGGAAATCATCGCGGCCCTGCTGATGCAGCCGGATGGCCATACCGAGGCCCGCGAACCCGCTGCCGACGATGATCGTCTTGATGTGGCGGGCGGCGCGGTTGCCGACGACTTTGTCTGTAACCTTGCGACTCATGTAATGCAGACTACGGTCCTATTGAGCCGGAGTCAACAGCTATTGAGCAGGGTTCAGTAGTGGCTAGGATGGTCGATGTGAGTATCAGGAGTACGGGAGCGGCCAAGCGCGTCCGGCTCAGCCCCGAGGAGCGCAGGCTGCAGCTGATCCACCTGGGTGCCGAGATGCTGGCCGCGCGGCCGCTCGAGGACATCTCGGTCGACGACATCGCCAAGCAGGCGGGTATCTCGCGCGGGCTGCTGTTCCACTACTTCGCCTCCAAGCAGGAGTTCCACGAGGCGATCGCCCGGCATGTGAGCACCGAGTTCTACACGGCCGTCATGCCCAACCGTGATCTGTCGCTGTTCGACATGCTGCGCGACTCGATCGAGCGATTCGTCGACTACGCGACCGCGCACTCGGCGTCCTATCGCTCCGTGCTGCGCGGCCCCGCCAGTGTCACCCCCGACATGGTCGGCTACGTCAACGAAACCCGCGCCGCCATCGCCGATCTCATCGTCTCCGAACTCCCGCTACCCCCCGACGATCCCGACCTGGCCCGCCTCACCCTGGCCATTCGCGGCTGGATCGCGTTCGTCGAGGAAACGATCATCACCTGGATGAACGAAAAGCCCATCACCCGAGAACAATTGGTCGACCTGCTGGTGGAATCCCTTCCCGCACTGGCATTGAGCCCGGCCCTGATTGCGGCCCTGCAGGGTTGAGTGGGGCTGCTTACAGCAGGGTCACCTGGACGCTCGGTGCGGCTATCTCGGCAGCCTTTGCGAGGCGAGCATCAAAGGTCACCACGGGGGCATCGTGAACGGACGCGACAACCAAGTACGCTGCGTCATAGGCGGAGACGTTGTCGCGCATCGCCCAGACAGCGTGTAGCAAGTCGGCGTTCATGTCGATGTAATCGATCTGCATCGCTGACAGCGCTCCGAACGCGGCGTCCGCGTCGACGCTGTGCAACCGGCCGCCGAGGACGGCTTTGCGTAGCGTCCGCAGCACTTCCAACGGCATGTGGGCGGGGGCGATCCAGTTGTCGTCGGCAAGCATGGCGGACCGGGCGGAGTCGCCCTGCGATGTCGGGTTGGCAAGTGCCATGACCATGACGTTGGCGTCGACGACGATCACTCGCCGCCCTCGCGGCCGCCCCGAATCTCATCGACTACTTCGTCGGCGCTCATTGTCAAGTGCCGACGTCCGATCGTGCTCTCGAGGAGCGTTCTGTTTCGTTCGGCGCGGAACTCGCGATCCAGCAGTGCGCGCAAAAAAGCCTGGGTCGACTGGCCACGTGCGGCTGCACGCGCGGCGATCGCGTCTCGCACCGCCTCGGGCACGTCTTTGATCTGAATGGCAACACCCATGTACCCAGCATACATGCACATGACATTCGCATGCATGGCTCTGTTGTTCGCTGTGAGTCAGGTGGCGCCCTTCGAGTGGGCGCGGAGGTGGGCTCGTTCGCCCTGTTTGCCGAAGAGGCTGAGGAATTCGACGGGGTGGTCGTCGGCGGCGCCGAACCAGTGGGGGATGTGGGTGTCGAATTCGGCGGCTTCGCCGGGGGTGAGGACGATGTCGTTGTCGCCGAGGATCAGGCGCAGGCGGCCGTTGAGGACGTAGAGCCATTCGTAGCCCTCGTGGACCTGGGGTTCGTCCGGGCGGTTGCGGGCGTTGGGGGCGATGATCATCTTGAAGGCTTGGATGCCGCCGGCGCGTTTGGTCAGCGGTAGCATCGTCATGCCGTGGCGGGTGATCGGGCGCAGGTGGATGCGCGGGTCGCCGGTGGGTGGGGCGTCGACGAGTTCGTCGAGGGTCACGCCGTGTGCTTTGGCGAGGGGAAGCAGTAGTTCGAGGGTGGGTTTGCGGTCGCCGGATTCCAGGCGCGACAGGGTGCTGACCGAGATGCCGGTCTCGGCCGACAGGTCGGCCAGGGTGGTCCGGCGCTGTTTGCGCAGGGAGCGGAGCCGGGGGCCGACCGATCCCAGGGTCTTTTCGAGGTCGTCCATGGTTACCAGTTTGCCATGTCAGCAAGAAACATTGCCACGTGCGCGGGTGCGGGCGCACGGTGGTCGGCGAAGGAGGCTTCAGATGACAGAGTTGAACGACACCTACGACGTGGTGGTCCTCGGTGGCGGTGCGGCCGGGCTGAACGGGGCGCTCATGCTGGCCCGCTCGCGGCGCTCGGTCGCCGTGATCGACGGCGGGTCGCCGCGCAACGCACCGGCCGACGGTGTGCACGGTTTGCTGGCGCGGGAAGGGATGCCGCCGCTGGAACTGCTCGAGCGGGGTCGCGCCGAGGTGCGTGGCTACGGCGGGCATGTGGTTTCCGGGCAGGTGGTCACTGTCGAACGTAGGCCGCAGAGCGGTCTCGGCGTGGATTCCTCAGTAGGCGTGGACGATTCGGCTGGCACCGCCGGACCTGAGACCGCGGCGGCAGTAGGCGGTCCCGCCGGAGTCGAGACGGCAGCGGCGGGAGGAAGTCCCGCCGGCGTGGGTCATGAATTCCTGGTGGCGCTGTCAGACGGACGCTCGGTGTCGGCGCGCCGGATCCTCGTCGCCACCGGTCTGGCCGACGAACTGCCCGAGGTCGCCGGCCTGCGCGAACGCTGGGGCCACGAGGTCCTGCACTGCCCCTACTGCCACGGCTGGGAGGTACGTGACCAGCGCATCGGTATCCTGGCGAGCGGCCCGATGTCGGTGCACCAGGCCCTGCTGTTCAGCCAGCTGAGCGACGACATCGTGTTCGTGACCCAC
>NZ_JBHXMY010000409.1:0-5386 GCF_042720195.1 Nocardia sp. NPDC058497
GCGGTCCTGGTTCACCGCCGAACCGGCGACCACCGCGAGCACCTGATGACCATTGCGGCGGGCGTCGGACAACCGCTCCAACAGCAACATTCCGGCGCCCTCGGACCAGCCGACACCATCGGCGGCATCGGCGAACGACTTACTCCGCCCGTCCGGTGACAACCCACGCTGGCGGCTGAACTCCACGAAAGTCTCCGGAGTCGCCATCACCGCCACACCACCGGCCAACGCCAGATCACATTCCCCCGACCGCAACGACTGCGCGGCCAGATGCATCGCCACCAGCGACGACGAACACGCCGTATCCACCGTGACAGACGGCCCTTCCAGGCCGAGCACATACGACACCCGACCGGAAGCGATAGCACCTGAATTCGCATTGGCCGGGTAGTCGTGATACATCATCCCGGTGAAGACCCCGGTCGAACTGCCACGCAGCACTGTGGGATCGACACCGGCCCGCTCCAATGCCTCCCATGAGGTCTCCAGCAACAGAAACTGCTGCGGATCCATCACGGCGGCTTCCTGGGGACTGATACCGAAGAACGCCGGATCGAACTCGCCGGCGGAATGCAGGAATCCGCCCTCCCGGGTGTAGGAGGTGTGCGGTGTTGCGCCGGTCGGATCGTAGAGACGTTCGGTATCCCAGCCTCGATTCACGGGGAACTGCGACGTCGTGTCGGTCCCGGCTACGACCACATTCCACAGATCCTCGGGCGAACCGACACCACCCGGGTACCGGCAGGCCATGCCGACGATCGCGATGGGATCGTCGTCGACAGCTGTGGCGGCGGTGACCGCGACGTCCTGTCCCGCGCCGGTGAGCTCGTCGGCGAGGTAGGTGGCCAGCGCCTGCGGTGTCGGGTAGTCGAAGATCACCGCGGCCGACAGTGACAGGCCGGTGGCGGTTTTGAGCCGGTTACGCAGCTCGACCCCGCTCAGCGAGTCGAAACCCAGGTCCTGGAAGGCGCGATCGGGATCGATCGCGGACGCACTGTCATGACCGAGCACGGCCGCGACGTACGTGCGCACGGTATCGAGTACCGCCTGCCGCTGTCGATCGGCGTCCAGACCGGAAAGTCGTTGCCGGAGAACAGACATCATCGGCGCGGTCGCCGCCGGCCGCCGGGCCGCTGCCGGTGCCAGTTCCCGCAGCAACGGTGGCAGCCGTCCGGCATCGGCCTCGGCGCGAATCGCGGCGGTATCGATAGCGGCGATCACCGCGTGCGCCGCGCCTCGGTCGAGCACCGCGTTCCAGCCTGCCAACGCCTGCTCATCCGGCATCGCGGTGAATCCGCCCCGGCTCATCCGGGCCACATCGACCTCACCCAGGTGTCCGGTCATGCCGCCCGAACGGGCCCACGGACCCCATGCCAGCGATTGGCCGGCCAGCCCTCGTGCACGGCGGTGCGCCACCAGCCCGTCGAGGAAGGTGTTCGCGGCCGCGTAGTTGGCCTGTCCCGGTCCGCCGACGGTGCCCGACACCGACGAGAACATCACGAACGCGGCCAGATTCAGCTCCGCGGTCGCCTGGTGCAGGTACCAGGCGGCGTCCACTTTCGGCGCCAGGACCGCGTCCACCCGCTGTGCGGTCAGCGACGCGATGATCCCGTCGTCGAGCACACCCGCGGCATGGATCACGCCTGTCAACGGCCACTGGGCCGGCGCTTCGGCCGGCAGCCCTGCCACCGCGTCGGCGTCGGTGACGTCGCAGGCCACCACCCGAACCTGTGCGCCCAGTCGCTCCAACTCGGCGCACAGCGGTGCCACGCCCTCGGCCCGCGGACCGCTGCGGCTCACCAGCAGCAACGACCGCACGCCATGCTCGGCCACCACGTGGCGGGCCACCTTCGCGCCCAAACCGCCGGTGCCGCCGGTAATCAGCACCGTTCCCGTGCCGAAGGGGCGAGCATCATCGCCGGGTACGGCAGACACCGTGGTCGCTGGCCGGGTGAGCCGAGCGGTGTGGGTGAGTCCGACGCGTACGACCACCTGGGGTTCGCCCACGGCCATGACAGTGGCAGCGAGTCGCTCGTCGATGCCGGTGTCCGCGTCGACCAAGACGATTCGGCCCGGATCTTCCGTCTGCGCTGTGCGCACCAAACCCCACACCGCGGCGCCGGCGAGGTCGGTGAGGTCTTCATCGGGCAGCGCGACCGCGCCGCGCGTGGCGATCAGCAGGGTGCTCGAGGCGAACCGGTCCTGATCCAGCCATGCCTGCACCACCTCGAGGATCCGCGCGACTTCGGTATGGGTGGCGGTAACCACGTCGGCGCCGGTGTGTTCGTTCCACCCCGACCCTGCCTCGACCACCACCACCGGGGGTACCGGCGACTCCGGATCCAGCTCCCACCGACCCACGCCCGCACCCACCACCGCGGACCCGGACGCGGTCGGCGACCACAGCAGTTCCAGTACCGGATCGGCCGCGCCCGCGGCGGCCGCGGCGAACTGCTCGAGTGACATCGGCCGGGTCTTCACCGATCCCGACAACACCGGCTGTCCCTGCTCATCGGCTACCGACACCGACACCGACGATCCGGTCGTGGTCAGACGTACCCGCAGCACCGACGCTTCGGCCGCGTGCAGCGACACCGATTCCCACGAGAACGGCAGCACGACCTGCCCGGCCGCTACCGCGAACGGTGAATCCGGCTTTCCAGCTTCACTTTCGAGCAGTTCGGCCAGCAGTCCCGCCTGCAGGGCGCCATCCAGCAGTGCCGGATGGATCCCGAACCCTTCGGCGCGCACCCCGGTGTCCGCGTCGACGGCGATCTCGGCGAACACCTCCGCACCGCGTCGCCACAGCGCCCGCACACCCTGGAACGCCGGACCGAAGTCGTATCCACGCGCCAGCAGCTCGGGGTACGCGGCCGCGACATCGATACCACTCGCCGCGGCAGGCGGCCATGCCGCCGGTTCGGGTTCGGTCAGGTCGTCGCGGGTGGTCAGCAGGCCCCGCGCGTTCAGTACCCACTGTCCGTCGCGGTCGTGTTCATCGCGAGAGTAGATCGATATCGGCCGCTGCGGGGACTCGAGTTCAGGCCCGCCGACGACGACGTAGATCTGCACACCGCCTGTCGCGGGCAGCAGCAGTGGCGCCTGTAGCGTCAATTCCTCGATCACCGGGCACGCGGTCACGGCGCCCGCACGCAACGCCAACTCCACGAACCCGGTGCCCGGCAACAACACCGACCCGCCCACCGCATGGTCGGCCAGCCATGGCTGTGTCGCTACCGACAACCGGCCGGTCAACAGCACCCCACCGGACTCCGGCACCGACACCACCGCGCCGAGCAACGGATGGTCCACCGCACCCAGACCGGCGGATTCGACACCGGCGGTGCCGACAGAGGTTTCGAGCCAGTAGCGACGGCGCTGGAAAGCATAGGTGGGCAACGACACTGGTGATGCCGAGCGGCCAGCGAAGAACGCCCGCCAGTCGACATCGACACCGACCGTGTACGCGTGCGCCAAGCAGTGCACCAACTGCTCGACCTCGGCCCGCCCGCGACGTGCTCCGGCGACCACCGACGACTGCGCTTCGATATCGTCCGGCAGGCATTGCCTGGTCATGGCCGTCAGCACCGCGTCCGGACCGATTTCCAGGAAACGACGCACGCCCGAGGCCACCACAGTGTCCACGCCACGAGCGAATTGAACGGTCGCCCGCACCTGCTGCACCCAGTAAGCGGGTTCCAGCACTTCATCGCCGGCGATCCGGCCGGAGAGATTCGATACCAGTGGAGTCCGCGGGCGACGGTAGGTCACGTCCTTTGCGACAGCTTCGAATTCGGCAAGGATCGGATCCATCCGGTGGGAATGGAACGCATGCGACACCGTCAACCGCGATGTCTTCCGTCCGCGGTCGGCGAACCGCTGCCCGAGTGCCGTCACCGCGTCCTCGTCGCCGGAAACCACGACGGCCTCGGGTGAATTCACCGCGGCGATGGACACTCCGTCGACCAGCGCCTCGGATACCTCGCGCTCGCTCGCCGCGACGGCCAGCATCGCACCGCCTTCCGGCAGCCGCCCCATGAGACGACCACGGGCTGCGACCAGCCGGCACGCATCCGGTAGCGACCACAGACCAGCGATGTACGCGGCAGCCAGCTCACCGATCGAATGTCCGGCCAGGACATCGGGTGTCACACCGAACGAGTCGAGGAGCCGGCACAGCGCGACTTCGTACGCGAACAGCGCGGGCTGGGTGAACTCCGTCCGATCGAGAACACCGGCATCAGCACTATCCGGGCTGCCGTCGGCCGGCTGACCGGTGAACATCAACCGCTGGAGCGAACCGCCCAGTAGTGGATCGAACTGCGCACAGATCTCATCCAGCGCGGCGGCGAACACCGGGAACGCCTCGTAGAGTTCACGACCCATCCCGACGCGCTGTGCGCCCTGCCCGGTGCACAGGAACGCGACCTTGCGTGTCACCGCCTGCCCCGTCGCCACATCGGCGGAGCTCGCCGACCCCGGTTCGGCCAGCGCCGCCAGTCCGGCGAGCATCGTGTCCCGGTTGTCGCCGACCACCGCGCCCCGCCAGTCCAGCTGGGCGCGGGTCGTCGACAATGAGTAACCGATATCGTCGACTGTCAGGTCGGGGTGTTCGGTCAGCCAGTGCAGCAGTTTGGCCGCCTGCGCACGCAGGCCTTCTTCGGTTTTCGCGGATACCAGCCAGGGGGCGGCACCGGAGGCCACTGCCTTCGCACCGCGATCGGCGCCATCGTCCGCCGGTTCGGCCGGGGCCTCCTCGAGGACGGGAGGTTCCTCCAGAATCACGTGAGCGTTGGTGCCGCTGGCACCGAAGGAGGACACACCGGCGCGACGCACCCGCTCTCCCGCGGGCCACGGTTCCGCCGTGGTGAGTAGCCGCACCGACCCTGCCGACCAGTCCACATGCGGCGTCGGAGCATCGACATGCAGTGTGGCCGGGAGCATTTCGTGTTGCATCGCCTGCACCATCTTGATCACACCGCCGACACCGGCCGCCGCGGAGGTGTGTCCGATGTTCGACTTGAGCGAGCCGATGCGCAGCGGGTCCGCGCCGCGATCGCGACCGTAGGCGGCGATCAACGCCTGCGCCTCGATCGGGTCGCCGAGGGTGGTGCCGGTGCCGTGCGCTTCGACCACATCGACGTCGGCAGGTGTCAGACCGGCATTGGCGAGGGCGGCGGCGATCACCTTTTCCTGCGAAGGACCGTTCGGTGCGGTCAGACGATTGCTGGCGCCGTCCTGGTTGACCGCGCTGCCGCGGATGACCGCGAGGATCTGGTGGCCGTGCCTGCGCGCATCCGACAACCGCTCGACCGCGAGCATACCGAGGCCCTCGGAGAATCCTGTGCCGTTCGCCGCTGCCGCGAAGGCCTTGCACCGTGCGTCC
>NZ_JBHXMY010000410.1:0-5375 GCF_042720195.1 Nocardia sp. NPDC058497
ACCGGCACCAATCCCGCATCGCATGGGCGGTCATCTCGGTGCCGTTGTCCATCCGGATGTGGGCCGGCATTCGACCGGTGTCGGCAAGGATCTCGTCGAGCACTCCGACTAATTGATCAGCGGTGCATGATCGAAACGCTCTGGTGGCCAATGCTTCCCGCGTGAACTCGTCGACGATGTTGAGAAACCGGACTTGCCGCCCGTCGACGGTGACATCGACCTGGAAATCCAGTGCCCACATCTGATCGGGCGCGCACGCCCGCAGCCGTTGGTTGCGGCCGGCGCCGATCCGTCGCTTCTTCCGGACCTTAGCCGGCCGCTTCAACCCCTCCTCACGCCAAAGGCGCTGGGTCCGTTTGTGGTTGGTGACAATACCCTCGCCGCGGCACAATGCGTGCGCCTTGCGCCATCCCCACCGCGGATGATTGCGCGAGATCTCACGCAACCGAGCACGCAACGCTCGGTCGATCCCGGCGATCGTGGGCGGGCGGCGTTGCACCGACCTGGACTGCCCCACCACGCGACAGGCGCGGCGTTGCGACACCCGAAACCGTTGCTGCAGAACCACCACGGCCCTGCGGCGGCGGTCCGGGCTCAGAAGTTTCCCCGGTTCACTTCCTTGAGCATGTCGATATCGAGGGCCTGCTCGGCGACCATCTTCTTCAGCCGCGCGTTCTCGCGCTCGAGCTCCTTGAGCCGTTTCGCGTCGTCGGACTTCATGCCGCCGTACTGAGCCTGCCAGCGATGCCAGGAGGCCTCGGAAATCTCGAGGTGTTTGCACACCTCGTCGATCGAGAATCCCTGCCCGATCAGCTTCTCGCCCTCGCGGAGCTTGCGGATGATCTGCTCGGGGGTGTGTCGTCGTCGTGCCATGTCGTGTTCTCGTCCTCCTGCACCCATTCTGGTGCATCAGAACTCTCACAACCGTTGGACCTGCTCAGCGGGCTCCAGTCAGATCGGCGCCGTCGGCAGCGCAGCGCCCGCGTAGACCTGGGCCTCTGACGAACCAAGTAGGAAGAGTTGCATCCGGTGCATCACGCTTGTGCACTGGGCACATCAGGTCCTGAACCTTGCCGTGACGATCGTCAAACGCACCGAACCCGGCTTCGTCGTGCTGCCGCGTCGCTGGGTCGTGGAACGAACCTTCGCCTGGATCAGCAAACACCGCCGCTGTGTCCGCGACTACGAAGCCCGCCCCGACCACCACGAATCCATGGTTACATCGCCACCATCATGACCATGTCACGCCGACTCGCCCGAGCATGACCGAAGTTCCCGGATGCTCACTGAGAGGTGCCCGGGAAAGCGGGCAGTCAGCTGGGCGCAGCCAGGACGCGAGCGGTGTAGGTCAGAGCGGCGTCCAGGCTCGCGTCGAAGGCGTCGTCTCGGAGTGTGGAGGTCTTGCATAGGAGTGCGACATCCTTGGTGTCGAATTCCAACGTCGGTGTCATCAGGACGTCGCTCGGCATCCGGCTGCGCCGTGCCAGTCGCCTGTAGATCAGCAACTGGCAGAGCAGAATTCGCCAGTAGATCGGGCGGTCCTCGGCGCGGAAGTTGTACAAGGGATTGCAGAACAGACCCAGACACTTGTGGCGCGCGTCTCTGGTCAAGTCGAACAGTTCGAGGTACTGCTTCTCGAATTCCGCTGCGGTGGCTGCCCGTCCCGCGTCGCGGTTGAGGCACAGCTCGATGGCGGGATCGAGCCGACCGCGGGTGATGCCCTGCCACCAATAGATCGCTGGTTCGACCTGCCGCTTCTGACGCCAACCCGCTACCAGCGGATCGTACGGGAAGGCCGGCGGGATCTCAGCGATCACGTAGTCGTCGAGGTGGGTTTGGTAGGCCGCCCGCGCGAGGGTGTAGATCTCCGACAGGCGGTGCTCGAATCGGAGATCGACGAAGTTCGTTGTTTCGCGCAGCAGCGTGGACCAGGCCAGCGGTTCGAGCAGCGCGTGCGTGATAGCGATGGTTTCCGAGGAATTGCTCAGCATCCAGCTGCCCGTGGTCGTCGCCTGCAGGACCTGGGCGCGGCGCGGATCTGCCAGCGCGATGATCCGGGACGCGGCGAACTCCGCGCTCTCGGCCAGCTTGAGGACGATGGGTTCGCTTTGGGCATAGATCTTCGCGCGCGCTTGGTATTCGAGATTGCGGTGTGCTTCGGCAGCAGCGGCTTCTTGTGCCAATTTCGCCTTCAGCTGCTCGACCTCTTTGGAGGTCCGCGCCGCGGATCGAACGGTGTAAGCAGCAGAGCCCAGCGCGATCACACCGGCCACCGCAGAGGGCAGAACCGTGGTCAGTTGACTCGTAAACGACATGGTCGGGGCCTTTGGTCGAGAACTGGCTGACTTACCGAGTGTGGTCCCGGTTGACCGACAGTATCGTCGCTGCGCCTGGCTCCTGGGACCGGAATTCGGAACCACCCGCGCTAAGGGGTACCGGTAGTAATCGCGAGCAACGAAGTTCGCCTGAACTGGCAAAACAGCCGGGTTCACGGGCGGCCCGGCGACTGACGTCCGAGCAGTCCAGGGCGACCCGGGGCACCTCCAAATCCACCCGAAATTCGGCCAACGCTACTGGTACCCCTGCTAGCCGGACACGTCGCTGCCGTTGTCATCTTCGGCCCTGCACTATGTGGCTGCGGTGATCCGTCGGGCACCGCCGTGAGATCGGCCCCGGGCTCGAGGTCTCGACAACCACCACCCGGCGCCACGACAACACAGGAAGCCCTCTGGTCGTGATCAGGTGTGGCAATCAGCCATTCGACGGGCTGGTTAGCCGGTTCGGGGCGGAACATCCAGCGAGGCAAGTCGTTCAGATCTCGTTCGCCACGCCCGATCACGGCGGCGGTAATTTACTCGGATCGTCAAACGTCCCGGGGGGGCATGGTGAATGCTTGTCGACGTATACTGCCCCAGTCTGGTCGACGTATTCGCCGCGTTGCGGATCCCACACGTGTTGATGGCGATATCCGCAAAACTTTCCGTTTGCCATCAAGGCTATGCCGATGGCCATTCCGATTGCAGCCAGGGGAACGCCGATAACAGTGGCAATAATCGCCAAGACATCACCTGGTCCGAAATCTACCTTGAACTCGGAGATTACCTTCGCTCCGCGAATGGCGTCCCAGTTGTCTCTGATAAAAGGATCCTCTCCTTTGTCGTCCCAGGTATGGGCTCGGTTGCCTCCGAGCACCAGAGTTCCTTCCACGTCACCGTTCTCGACAAACGCAAGGCCCCGCCCTAGGGACGCCTTCAGGTCTACGACGGAGGTCATTGTCACGTCGTAGCTCAATGCGCCCGTAGATCGCATGCTGCCGTTGTATCTCCAAGCTCCGGAAGAGCTGAGCGTGAGCTCCGCCCAGCCGTTCGCAGCAGCACCGTCAACATGAATGACGCCAGTCCTGATGAAACGAGTGTCCGCGACACTGAAGACGACCTGATTGGCGTCATTGATGTGGACTGCTCCGCGCTCAAAGCGTGCCCAGGTGGTTCCCGGATCGGGCACGGGATTCTCCCCGGAGAATGGGTAGCCCAGGTAGGACCGCTCGGCACCCAAGCCGAGCCAGTGATTGAATATATGACCGCGAATTACTTGAGCACCTGTTCGGGACGAGAAATAGATTGAACCACGTTGGAATGCATTGAATCGGCCGCCGCCGTCTGCGGAGCTTTCATCGTTGAGCGGGAATCCGAGAGCAGCCGAACCTCCAGCTTGTACGTACTTTTGTAGGATGTCGCCGCACACCCACTTCGCGCCGGAATCTTCTTCGTAGTAGATGTCTCCTGCCGGATATTTTCGAACGTAGCCGCCGCCGGGAGCTTCGCGTGTCGCGGAAAGAGGCGTGCGATCCCCTGGTGGCCCTTCGGCCCAATTCGCAGCCTTGCGCCCGATGCGCTCAGCCGCTTTCAGCTCGGGCGTGAAGTCGGGAAGCCGGTAGAAAGCTTCGTGCACCTGCTTGTCGGTGCCGACGTAGGCGATGTGCTGCACATTGTCGTTCGGCGTGTACCAGCTACTTGGGCTGGTACCGGATGCGACTGCGGTTTCGTCGATACTGGGCACGTTGTGATGCCACTGCCCATCACCGCCCGACAATCGGTAGAACGCCTCATGCACCTGCTGGTCGGTGCCCACGTAGGCGATGTGCTGCACATCGTCACTGGGGGTGTACCAGCTGGTTGGGCTGGTGCCGGGCGCTACTTGGATGTCGGCGGCGCTGGGCACGTTGTGGTGCCAGAAATTGTCGCCGCCGTAGCGGTAGAAGGCTTCGTGCACGTGCTGGTCGGTGCCCACGTAGGCGATGTGTTGCACAACGTCCGTCGGAGTGAACCAGCTCGTCGGACTCGTCCCGGGCGCGATCTCGATGTCGCCGATACTGGGCACGTTGTGATGCCACTGATTGTCGCCCATGATGATCGCTTCTTTCACTCGACGGGAAGGTCTCGGGACCAACCCTGCTTGCGCTGTGCCTGTTCGCCGCTACCGAGTCGTTCCGAGCTGTCGGCTGAACACCGATCGAGTGTCGGCTGCACACCCCGCGCTCACATCGTATGAACGGCTGATGCGAACCTGGCGATTCTCCTGTCAGCCAACAATCCAAGAGCGGATCATCAACGGGTGCACAACGATCCGGTGGATCTCGAGACCTTCTCCACCACGGTGGAATCGATCTACGCCGCGGCGGCCGAACCATTGCTATGGCCAGACACCGTAGACCGGATCGTCACCATGTTCGAGGCTGCAGTTGGATCACTGGTGACCAGCGCTCCCGACGACCAGCGCATCGCGCTGGGCGTCGGTCTGGGCACCGCGTCGGTCGACAGCTACAACCGCTACTACCGCGACCTGGATCCGATCGCGAGCATCGTGGCCCGCAGCGCAGTGGGCGAGGTCGGCTGTGTTTTCGAAGTGCTTTCGCGGCGCCAGTTGACCGAGAGCGAGTTCTTCGTCGACTGGGCGCGCCCGACCGGTCTGGGCGACGGGGTGTTCGCTCGTTTCTCCGATCGTCCTGAAGGCCCGTCGTGGTTGTGTGTCGCGGCCGAACCGAACAAGGGCTTCGCATCGACAGGCCGCATCGAGTTGATTCGCCATCTCGTCCCGCACCTCCGTGCTGCGGCCGCGATCCAGCTCAGGTCCGTCGAAGCCTCGCGAAACCTGCGGTTGACCACGCAGATTCTCGAACACCTCGATGGCAGCGCGCTCCTTGTCGACGAGGACGGCCGTATCCACCATATGAACGCTGCTGCCCGCATGATCTTCACCCGCGCCGACGGCCTTCTCGTCGTGCACGGCGGCAAACTGGGCACCTCTGTCGGCACCGATCGGGTGGCTCTGCGCGAACTGGTGCTGCGGGCGTGCGGTCACCTGTGTGTTTTCCC